>DATHPT010000045.1:0-11322 GCA_035483615.1 Solirubrobacteraceae bacterium
TCAGCACCCCCAACGGCTGGGTCAAGCCGACGCGCGCGGTGGTCTCATGGGAACCGGCGCTCAGCGCCGACGGACCGCTCAGCTACGAGGTGATCCTCGACGGGCGCGTGCTTCACAGCGCGGCTGGGGCGCACAGCCTGCGGATCGGCTCGCACGGGCTGGGGGACGGAGCCCATCGAGTGCAGCTGCTCGCCATCGACATCGACGGTCAGGCCACGCTGTCGGCGCCTGACGGTCTGCGCGTCGACGGCCGGCCTCCGACGCTCACGAGCACCCTGGCGCAGGGCGGCCGCGGTGTGCGCCTGCGCGTGCGAGACGGCGCCTCGGGCGTCAATGCGGGCGCGACGCGGATCAGCTTCGGGGACGGGCACAGCACAAGCGGCCGCAAGCGGGTGACCCACCTCTACGCCCACGCCGGGGTCTATCGGATCGTCGCGCACGTGCGCGATCGGGTGGGCAACAGCGCGGTCGTGCGCCGGCTGGTGAGCGTGCGATGAGGCGCATCCTGCCGATCTTCGCGCTGACGCTGGCTTGCGCGGCGACCTCTGCGCCGGCCCGAGCGGACGTCTTCGGGCCGATCTCGCTGGCCTCGCAGAGCGCGACCGAGCAGGCCGACTACGCCCACGACCCCGTGATCTCCGCCGACGGGCGCTATGTGGCGTTCGACGGCTCCTATGGAGGGGTCCAGGGCGTGTGGAGGAGGGATTTGGATATGGGGACTGTCGAACCGGTCACAGTCTGCGCAGCACCGTCAGATCCCCACCCGGCCAGCTGCGACGCCGAGCTGCCCTCGATCAGCGCCGACGGGCGCTACGTGAGCTTCACCACGACGGCAGCGCTCGATCCGAGCGTCGATGTCAACCAGGCGCCGGATGTGTACGTGCGCGACATGACGCGCTCCGAATCGGACGCCGGCGCGTTCGCTCTGGCCTCCGCTGTGAACGGCTCGGAGATGGGACTCACCTATGAACCGCCCGGGAGCCCGCCGAGCCCCTTTGAAGAAACCTCCTATGGATCGGTCGCCGGCGGGCGCTCGGCCCTGAGCGCCGACGGGCGCCAGGTCGTGTTCGTCACGACCGAGATCTCCAATCTCGTGGGCCCCGGAACGCCGGCGCTGCAGGTGGCGGTGCGCGACCTCGACACGCTCAGCACGCAGCTCGTCAGCGTCGCCCGTGACCCGGCGAGCGGAGCTCCGGCGGTGAAACAGTCCACCGGCCTGCCCCAGCCGGTGGCGGCCTCCGAAGGGGAAGTCCTCTACGGCGCGGTGTATTCGCCGGGCCAGCCACCGCACAGCTATGCCACGCCCAAGCCGTACAAGCTCGAACCGCCGGTCGGGGCCTCGATCAGCGCAGACGGCTCGACGGTCGCGTGGATGGGTCAGGACGTGGGCCTGCAGGTCCCCACGCTCGCAGGGGAAACGCTTCAGCCGCGCTACGCCGAACCGCTCTGGCGGCGTATCGCCGACGGCCCGACGGCTCCGACCAGGCGGATCACCGGCGGTGGCGACGCCGCCAATCCCGCGTGCATCGCAAGCGGCGAGACCTCGGCGCTCAGCCCGCCCTCGCCCTCGGACCCCTGTCAGGGGCCGTTCAGGGTCGAAGCGCCGATCCTCGGCAGCTTCGTGGAACCGACGGTCGACTCCATACCGCAGCTCAGCGCGGACGGCTCGACGGTCGCGTTTCTTGCCAACGCCCCGACGCTCGCCGAGGGCGGGGACTTCGGCAGCAGCCTCGAAGACCGTCGCAGCGACGTCTATGTGGCCCACATGCAGGAAGGGCTCACGCGGGGGCAGGCGCTTGACACTCTGACCGAGCTGGCCGGGGCCAACCAGGGAGACCTGGCGACCAACGCCCCCGTGATCGACTTCGCCATCTCCCCGGACGGGACCCAGGTCGCCTTCGTCACGCAGCGCACGATCTTCCCGCTCAGCTCACCCGCATACGTCAGCGCGCCCGCGGCGGTGCCGGGAATGAGCGAACTGTTCGACGCCGACCTCAGCGAGAACACCCTCACACGTGTTGGCGGCGGCTTTGAAGGCGCCCCCGCCGAACACCCCCATCAGCCGGGTAGCGCGGGAGTGGACCCTTACACCACGGGCGATGGGGCGCTCTCGCCGTCGTTCTCCGCGGATGGCGACACGCTTGCGTTCTCCTCGACCGCCTCGAATCTCGTCTACGGCGACGGCAACACGCCGGCGCCGGGCTCGAGCGGCGCCTTCGACGGCGCTGACGCGTTCGTCGTGCAGCGCGAGCGCTTCGGCTCGCAGGCGACCGGGCAGGAAATCTCCAGTCCGCCGCCCAGCCCGTCGCTGGCGCCGGCCTGGCGTCTGGGGGTCACCGCGCAGGCTCGTGGTGACGGGAGCGTGGTGCTCTATCTGCAGACGCCCGCCCCAGGCCGGCTGGCGGCGCGGGCGGTGGCGCCCGTGGCCGTGCGCTCGGGACGGGCGCGGCGCGCGCGCGTGCGGGTGCTGGCGCGCAGCGTGGCCAGCGCCTCGGCTGTGTCAGGCCCGGGGGGCTCGGCGCAGATGAGGCTCGTGCTCGCGCCGCGCTACCGTGCACTTGCCGCCGGCCACGGCGGACTCACGAGCGCCGTGACGGTCGTGTTCAGCGTGGCGGGCCACCCGAGCTTGCGTCAGAGCATCGTGGTCACCTTCCAGCACTCGATCCGTCGAGTTGCGCACGCGCGCAAGGTGGCCTCACGGAGAGCGCTCCGCGACAAGCATGGCTCGGAGGCCGGACGATGAGGGCGGCTCCCAGATTCCGGCTCGCGCTCACAGTGACGGCGATCGCTCTCGCTGCGACGGTCTGCATCGCGTCAGCCCAAGCACAGGCGAGTGGGCCGGCCAGCTGGCGCTTCGAACCGCTGTATCCGCCCGGGCTCGAAGACCCGGCGACCCAGCCACCGGTCGGCCTGGGACGGATCGGCGATCTCGAGTTCTGGGCGCCCAACCGCGGGGTCCTCATCACCTCCGGCAACGGCAGCACGATCCCGGCGGGCCTGTGGGCCTACGATGGCGCACGCTGGCACGAGCTGTCGACCGTCTGCGGGGCAAGCGACGGGCGCATCGCCTGGGCTGGCCCGGAGGACTTCTGGACGATCTCAGACGGGCGCCCGGGACAGGCCGCCAATCCCGCCAACGGAGAACCCGCGCCGCTGGCCGATCGCACCCTGTGCCACTTCTCCGGCAGCCCTGCACAGGTTGTCGGCTCCTATGCCTCTCCGGCCTTTGCAGCGGGCTCCTACCAAGAAATGCACGCAGCGGGATGCCTCAGCGAATCCGACTGCTGGTTTGCGGGGGACCCGCTGCCAGAACCGCAGGTGGGGGCCTTTCAGTTGCACTGGGATGGTCACGCGCTCAGCGCCGAGCCCTACCCGCAGGGTCATCCGGTGGAGGACATAGAACGCTTCGGGCGCTACCTGTATGAGAGCGTGCGGATCGGCCGGGGCGACCGGCTGAGCGAAGCGGAACCCTCGCCTCCGCAGGTGCTGCGGCGCATCGCCCCGGTGGGCTTTCAACCGACGTTCACCCCGCTCTTTACGCGACTGCCCCGCTATGCGCCCGAAGAGTTGCCAGAAGCGCTCGACTCTCTGCGCCTCGGGGCCGACGGCGAAGGGCTGTGGGCCGCCGCAGGACCCGCACCGGGATCCCCGGAAGGATCGGTGCCCGCGGAGGTCACGGTGCTCCACTACGAACACGACGCCTGGGGCCAGGTGCTCGGCCCGTTTGCCGATCCCGAAGCGGGCAATCCACTCGCGGGGTATGTGGTCGACTCGATCGCCCCCGAACCGGGCTCCCAGAGCGCCTGGGTGGCGCTTGACTCCCCCAAAGACGCCTCGGCGCCAAGTCCGCTGGCGAGCGCCACCGTGGCACGGATTTCCGCGGACGGCAGCGTCTCAGAGATGCAGACGCTGCCTGCTCCAGGCGAAGGCGTCGGCCCCAAGGGCGCAGCGTCGAAGATCGTCTGTCCCGCTCAGGGGGACTGCTGGATGACGACCACCCAGGGGTGGCTCTTTCATCTCCAGGACGGCTCCACGCCGGCGCCGGACGCCGAATCGCCCCTGACCGGCCTGATCGGTTCCCGCCCGGCCGACGAAGGGCTTCCACAGGTCCAGCCGGACGCGCCGCCGGAAGACGACTCCGGCCTGGAAGCCTTTCAGCCTCCGCCCTTCATCCCGCTGCCTGAAAGCGCGCCGAGCGCGCCGGCGGCGCGGGTGAGGGTAGCGCTGCTCTCAGGTGTGAAGACGCACCTGCTGCATCGCGACACGCTCGAACTGCGCTTTCACCTTGCGGTCAAAGCTCGTGTGCGCCTGCTCGCAAAGCGCCGGCGTGCCGTCGTGGCGCGCACGCGCCTGAGCACGCTGGCGGCCGGTGAGCGCCACCTGTTGTTGCAGCTCGATCCTCGCCGCTGGCCCACCAAGCTCGAACTTCAGACCCATGCGCTTGCGCCGCTGCCGACGGTTGCGCCCGGGAAGGGCGGCGAAGCGGGTGGTGGCGGTGGCGTGGTGGTCTCCGCGGCGCGCTTCTTCGGGGCGCTCGGGGAGCCGGGGTGGTTGCAGTGAGTCCCCGGCGCGTTCGGGGAGCCGGGGCGGTTGCGGTGAGTCCCGCGGGGCGGCGCCGGCGTCTGCTGCGATCCGCCGTGCTGGCGCTGGCGGCGCTGGTGGCGATCGCGGGGTGGGCGCTCGTGCGCGGCGGCGCACCCCGCGCCGGGGCCGTTGAGGGCAGCGGCGAACCGACGCCCCAGACCGACGCCTCGGTGCCGGCCTCGAACGTGACAATGATCGGAGCCTCGCCGCTGGAGGCGCCCGATGAGACGTGGGGGATAGGCCAGGCCAACAACGGCTCCGGCGCCATGCGCTGGGTGCTCGTGCGCTACGACGGCACGAACTGGTCGCTGGGACCGGGACTGCTGGACTCGGATGGGCAGCCTTTGAACGGCTTCACGCCGGAGAGGACCACGGCTAGCTCCTCTGCGGCGAGCCCGCTGGCCGGGCAGATGACTCCCACCGGCGCCGGGGTGCTCCTCGGCACGACCCCCATCCCTCAGGAAGGGGAATCGGGTGCCGGGGCTCCTCAGAAGGTGGTGCTCGTGCGCGATCCCGGCGGATCCTTCCACCAGACGCCGCCGGTGCCCTCAGGGGAAGGCTCTCCAGGGGAACCGCCGCCGTTGCTGAAAACGGGCGAAAGCCTCTTCGGTGCGGGCCGTGCGCCGCTGAGTGCTCCGCTTGACGAAGCCGGTGGCCGTGCCGGCGCGCTCGTCGTCCCGATCGTCGAACAGGGCCCCGGTGTGGAGAGCGGAGTGCTGCACTGGGATGGCAGCCACTGGACACGCGAGCCGATCGCGATCCCGGCGGCCAGCAGCTCGAGCTTTCGGGTGCTGGGGATCGGGGCGAGCTCGCCCTCCAATGCATGGCTGCTGGGGCAGCTGGCTGGGGGCTCGCACTATCCGGCGGGTTCGGTGGCTCTCTTTCGGCGCGACCTGACAAGCCCAGGAGGACCGAGCTGGCAGCCGGTGGCGCCCGCCTCCGGCGCGGCCCCTGGCGACCCGCTGACCGTGGGTGGCCAGCTGTTCACCGTGCCGGGCACCGGCGATCCTCCGACGGTTCTCTCGCAGGTCCTGACGGTGACCTCGGAAGGCGTGTGGGTCGATGGGCTGCGCGCGGACCTCTCGGCGTCGACCACGATCTATTTCAAGCCCGCGGGGGAAGCCGACAGCGGCCAGGTGGCGGCGAGCTGGTGCAAGCTGCCGAGCAGCGCACCGCCGAGCAGCGCACCATGCGACCACGAACTGCCCGAAGCGCTGCCGACTGGCCCTTCGCGCAGCATCGCCTGGGCGGATCCCTCGAGCCCGTTCGGTCAGCGGGTGATCGCCGGGTTCTCAGAAGGAGTGAGCCTGCGTCTGGACGGCTCCTCGTTCACGCGGGTGCTCGCACTCGGGGGATCGAACCCGCCGAGCGATGTGGGCGGCACATTCGGCGCGGCCTTCTCCGAACCGCGCGAGGGTTGGCTCGGCAACGACCTGCTGCCGGTGCACCTGACTCAGCAGCCGGTCCCCAGCCGCCTGACGCCCTATCCGGTTCCGTTCCGCCATGCGCTCGTCGCGATCGCACCGCAGCCGGGAGCCCCGATCGGGGCGCTGAGCAGCGAAGCGCTTGCCGTCGGTGACCAGGGTCAGGTTGCGCGCTATGAGCCTGGCAAGGGCTGGCTGCCGGAAAGCCTGCTGGCGGTTGGCGGGCGGCGTGCCACGCCACGGCTGCGAGCGGTCGCCTGGCCGACGCCCACACGCGCATACGCGGTGGGGGATCGCGGGCAGATGTGGCAGTGGGAAGCCGAGACCGGCCTGTGGGAACCGGACCCGGCGACGCCTTTCAACTTCCGCGGCAACCTGACCGGGATCGCCTTCGATCCCAACGATCCCGCTGTCGGCTTCGCGATCGGCGAGGAAGGATTGCTGCTCGGCTACGGCAAGACATGGACCCAGGAAGCGCTGCCACCGGGTCTCGTCGGGGCCACGTTCACCTCGATCGCGTTTGCCGGATCGGAAGCGATCGTCGCCTACCACGAGCTGCCCGAACCCGCGACCAACCACTATGTCGGCGGCCTGCTCAGAGGTGTTCCCGGGCCGAACGGGGAACCCCCGAAATGGGAAGTCGACGCCGGTGCCGCGGCGGCGATGGGCACGAACGTGCCGTGGGCGGTCGCCGGGCTGCCCGACGGTGGAGCCGCGTTCGCCGTCGGGGACTCCGCGGGCGAGGGCACGGGTGGCCTGGTGTTCGAGCGCTCGGCGCCGGGAGCGCCATGGCAGCAGACCCCGACTCCGCTTCCTGGAGGTCTCGAGCCGGGATCGCTTTCGCTCTATCGCGAAGGGGGGGCGTTGCGCGCCGTGGCATCCGGGAGCGTCCCGAACACCTATTCCCTGGAAAGCCTTCCGGCGCCACCCCCGGGATTCCCTCCGAACCTGCTTCAGCCCTACCCGCTCAGCGCCGGTTATGGAGCGGGCCATGTGGTGCGCCAGACCGCAACGGGCTGGAGCGATGAGGAGCACGACCTCAACAACGTGCAGGAACCCCCAGGCCACTACGCCGAGTACGACATGGTCTACCAGCCCGACCCGATCTCGGCCGTGCTGATAAACCCGAACGGCGCGGAAGGATGGGCCGTGGGCGGGTTCGTCGATACGGTCGATCCCGATGGCGCGCTGGACACCGCCGAGGCGGCGCGCTATCCGGCGGACGGAGTGAAGCCGCCGGGGCTTGAAACCTCACAGATCCCAGCGGCCTCTGGCCTTGCGACATTTGCGATCGGAGGCGGCGCCCAGTGCGCGGCTCCGTGCGCGGATCGCGAAAAGGCCGGCATCGGGCCCGACGCCTGGCTCTCCTCGGCGCTGGGGCGCAGCCGGCAGATCCCGGGCATCAGGGACTTTCTCTACACCGGCCCGCGGGTCACGAACGGCGCCACAGCCGGTCCCGCGACGCTCGCGATCCCCTATGAACGCGAGCTCGGCCGCTACGCCGGGCTGCTGGCCTCGAGCCCGATCCCGGCTTTCGCCGCCGCTTCGCCCACCGATCTGGCGGGGGGCGCCGGGGAGAGCGTCTTCAGAGCGGCCTTCACCGGCTATCCGTTTGAACAGGGCGCCTACTACGCATTCGACTCGCCGGCTCCGAGCGGCTTTGGAGGCCTGGTGCGGGTGATCGTGCTCGACGACTCCTCTGAGGTGGGACCCGCTCAGCTGGAATGGCTTCAGGTGGAGCTCGGCGAAGCGGCAGGTCGGGGCGTGCCTGCGATCGTCGCCGGCAACGCCGATCTCGGCGCACAGATCCGCGACCACGACGGTGTGGCAACCGAAGTTGCACGCGCGCTCATCGAAGGGCACGCATCGGCCTACTTCTATGACTCCCCGGAAGAGAACGTGAAGCTCACGCTCCAGCTGCCGGGTGTGAAGCACTCGATCCAGACTTTCGGGTCCGGGACGCTCGGCTATGTGAACCACGCCGCCGAGGACAGTGGCGCATTTCTCGGCGCGAGCGGCTTCCTGCTGGCTCAGGTGAGCACCGACCCCAGCGCGCGCAACGAAGACGGGCAGTTCCCGGTGCAGGTCAAGCTGATTCCAAACATCGAAGAACTGGCCCTGGAAGCCAGGGACGGCACGTTGCTGCGACGCAGCCAGGTTGCGCTGTTCGACGGTCTGGCGCGGCGCCCGCGCGCAGGCAACCGCTCCCAGAACCAGGCCGATCAGCCCGACACCGACCCTTACATCCCGATCCCCTCCAACTGTGTGGGCACCACCTGTGCGGAGGCTCTGCAGCCCGACTACAGCTTCAGCTCCTCCCGGGAAGGCGAAATCGGCGAGTTCGTGCAACCGAACCTCGCGTCTGCCGACCCTCATGCGGTGCTGCTGGGCGCCAATGAAAAGCCGATCCAGGATTCACAGTCCGGCCTGTTCTGCGCGTTCAACGCCGGCGCCATCACGGTCACGATCAGCGCCGGGGGGCTGTCGGCCTCCCTGCCGGTGACGATCCAGGCTGGAAGCGTGATGCGCCCGTGCGGCACCCAGCGGCTCTCGCCGGCGGCGGCCAAAACGGCGTCCGCCTCAGCCTCCGCCCCGGCGCCACCCCCGCCCGCGCCCGCGCCTGCGCCCACGCCGGTGGGCCCGACGGCGACCCCTCCGCTGTTGCTGGTCCCGCCTCCTCCACCGTTGGTGTTGCCCTCCAAACCTGCGCCGGCGCCGTTCCTTCCTCAGCAGGCGCTCACGCTTCCGCCGCGCCTGTTCGTGCCGCTGCTGATACCGGCCGCGGCACGTCCGGCGCCGCCCGGGGGCACCTCGTCGGTGACCGCCACCTCGAGCGTCTTTCAGACCGAGCCAATCGCCGAAGAGCAGCGTGAGGAGGAGGAGGCGATCGAGTCGGCAAGCGCCTCGACAGCCTACGACGCCGCCGAACACGAGCCGGTGCCTCTGTACCTGCTCGGTGTGCTGATCCTCGCGGCGTTCGCGGGGGCCACCACCACACGTCGGCGCCCCCGCCGTGGGCGTCGCGAGCTGCGCGCAGCTCCAGCGACTGTCACGGCAAGCCGCGCTCAGCGGCGGATGAGCGCCCGGACTCGGAGGATGGGATGAGCCGTATCCGCGTATCGCTCCTGCTGACGTTTGCTTTCGCTTTCGCCCTATCGGCGCTGTCCGTCGCGACGGCCAGGGCGAGCGTCGAAGGCTACGGCGAATTGGGTCACTTCGGCTCGGCCGGCACCGGCGCCGGCCAGTTCAAGCTCACGGGGCCGACGACGAATGGCACCAACGGCACACGTGCCTTCGGCGTGGACACGTCTGAGAACGCTGTCTACGTGGGCGATGAACCCAAAGCGAAGGAATACCGCATCCAGAAGCTGACCGCCGGTGGCGTTTTCGTGGCGGCCACGCCGATCTTCAAACCGCCCAACCGCGATGGCATAGAGGGGGTGGCTTTCGATCCGGTCCTGAAGCGACTCTACGTGCTCGCGCTGGAAAGGCGCAGTGTGTCACTTGAAAATGATCCCTCGAAGGCCGCGGCGGGAACGCTGTACGCGTTTTCGACAGAAGCGGTGGGTGAAGTGCTGCCAGCTGCAGCGGGCACCGTCGAAGGAGTGCTCACGGGCCCGACCACATTCGGGTCCCAGTCGGACGCGCTGGAAAGCGCATTGATCGATCCCAAAGGCATAGCTGTCGATCCCACGACTCATGAAGTGATCGTCACGGGGGAAGTCGACGAAGGCGAAGAAGCCAGATCGTTTGCTCTGCAGCGCGTCGACGCGTCCACCGGCGCGCTGGGTGAGCGGTATGTCGATCGTGGAAGTCAGCTGAGGCAGGAAAGCGAACTCAACTCCCCCGTCGTCTCGCCTGGAGGGGCTGTTTATGTCGAGCAGCGCGAGAAAACAGAAGGGGACCTCGCGCAGATCGTCCGCATACCGTCGGATTTCACCTCTCAGCAGGCTCCAACGCCGTTCATTCCCTTCATATTGAAGGGGGGTCTCGAATCGGAAACCAACGCTGTGGTCGAATTCGCAAACGGCAGCGGCGGAGAATCGCTGGAAAGCGGCGGAGGCCTCTCGCTGAGCCCGGAAGCGGATGGCAAAGCGACTCTCTATGCCGAGGCTCGTGCTTTCTTCAAGCCCTCCGGCACCGAATTCGGCAACAGCTACACGGCGGCGCTCGCCTTCAGCGACCTTGATGACAGTGAAGGCTTCGAGCTCGGATGGACCGGTGGGCAGAGCAGGCAGACGACAGAAAGCTGTGCAATCGGCGCCAGCGGCGCCGTGTCGCCGATGGTGGCCGGCGGGTCCCAGGGGACGGTCTTCATCCTCGATTCCAGGTTCGCCCACGTCGTCGAGTTCGGCCCCGGCGGGAGCGGCTGTCCCACCGCTGAAGCTGGAGCGCTCACGGCCTCGGTCGGCGGCGCGCCTCTCTCGGGGACGATCCCCGCTGGGACCGAAGTGACACTCGCCACGAGCCTCACGCGAGCCAATGCGCTGAGCGTCGAATGGAGCTTTGGCGAAGGGAAAGCCAAACCGCAGATCGTCAGCGCAGACGAGTATCAGCACACGCAGGTGATTCACACCTTTGAAGAAGGTGGCGAACTGACCGTCACCGAGACCATCCACACCGACAATCTCGCCACGCCCACGATCGTGAAGACGATCGGAATCTCCGTGAGCACCAACCATCTCCCGCCTGTGGCCGTCGCCGGCGGACCCCTATCGATTGCCGTGGGACAGCCCGGGATCTTCGACGGCAGCGCCTCCTGGGACCCCAACGGCGTCCCCGGTTCGAGCCCGATCGCGAGCTACCACTGGGATTTCGGTGACGGCAGCTCGGCGAGCAGCACGACTCCCGAAGTCGAACACGCCTATGCGCAGGCCGGCGTCTACGCAGTGAAGCTGACCGTCGTGGACGGCTTCGGGCTGGAAAGCGAAGCGAGCAAGATCGAAGTGACAGCGGAGGTGCCCAATCCCGCAGCGCCACCGACCTCAGCGACGCCAGGAAGCGTTGTCGGTCCACCCTCGCCGTCCGCGTTGACCGAACAGCCTCCTGCTCCCACCACTGGTAAAGCCTCCTCCTCGCAATCCTCGGTCGTTCCCGATGCGCGTTTGTCCGGCGCTTCGCTGAAAGTGGCGACGAACGGGAGGGTTCCGCTCGTGATCACGTGCCCAGGTGGCGCGAGCGGCTGTGTGGGCGTGGTCACGCTGCAAACACTCGGCCCGGTCGCGGTGGCGCAGTTGGGCGATTCACACAAGCGATCGACGAAGGCTGTGTTGACGCTGGCAAAGGGTTCATTTGCGCTTGCCGGTGGACAGCA
>DATHPT010000046.1:0-10782 GCA_035483615.1 Solirubrobacteraceae bacterium
GGGTCGTGCCCGCTTCGTGTGGACCGCCGACCTACTGCCACACGACCTGGCCGAGCGAACCGAGCCGTTCATGGAGCAGGGCACGAATGTCGTCAAGAAGACACTGGAGGCCCAACGGTCACCGCGGTGAGCTCCTGGGTGGCAGGGGGAGACTGCCGTAGTGGCTATCTGCGCAACGCGATGTGCCCGATCGGACCGGGCACGTTGGCCTGAGCGCTGGTGCTTGCGGGCTTGAGGTCCAGCAGGGTTGTCAGCAGCATCAACGGAGCGCCGGCCGCCCACGCCTGTGGCCGCGAGGCGGTAGGGAATTCGACCGGTACCGACGTCAGCGTCGCCGGGTAACCGGCGAACACCTCTGGAAGGCGGTGCTCGAAGTGTGGCGCGGCCGACAGGATCGAGCATGCGATTCTCGTCGCTGCATCTCGATGACCGTAGCTTGCGAGGCCCGCGGCGATCAGCGAGTTCTCATGTGGCCAGACGGTCCCAGTATGGTAGCCCAGTGGGTTATAGCCGCCCTCGCGCGCGCCGAGAGTTCTCACGCCCCACCCTGAGTAAAGCGGCTCCTCGAGCAGTCGAGCGGCGGTGGCCGCAGCTTCCTCCTCGCCCATCAATCCTGACCAAAGCAGATGACCGATGTTCGAAGTCATGCTGTCGACCTGGCGCTTATTTCCGTCGAGGGCGAGAGCGTGGCAGCCGCGTTCGGGCATCCAGTAGTCCTCGCGAAAGCGCTTGCGGAGATCCGCGGCGAGATGTTCCAGGCGATCGGAGAGCGCGATGTCGCCCCAAACATCACGAGCCAGGCGGGCGGCACGCCGGTGTGCGTCGAACACGTAGCCCTGGATCTCACAGGTCGCGATCGGCCCTCGGGCAAGCGTGCCGTCAGCGAACTGGATGGAATCCCAGCTGTCCTTCCAGCACTGATTTACCAGTCCGGTGGCGCCGTTGCGGCGCTCGTACTCGACATAGCCGTCGCCGTCGATGTCGCCGCCATTCTCCATCCATTCAAGTGCGGCACGCGCATTCGGCTCGAGCGCTCGAACGAGCGCATCGTCATCGGTCCAGCGGTAATACTCCTCGAGGAGAATGAGGAACAAGGGCGTCGCGTCTGCACTCCCGAAGTAAGGGGAGTGTGGGCGCGCACCGCTTGCTGTCAGCTCCCCGAAGCGCTGCTCGTGCAGAATCTTCCCCGGCTCCTGTTCGTGGAAGTCCTCGCGCGTGTGCGCCTGGCGATCCGCGAGCACGCGAAGCGTCGCGGCTGCGAGGGTGGGAAGATAGGGGAGGGCCTGAAAGCTCGTGATGAGGCTGTCCCGTCCGAAAAGCGCCATGAACCATGGCAGCCCTGCCGCGGGCAGAGTTGCGGGCTCATCCAAATCCGGCTGTAGCCGCAACGCTGCAAGATCGGTGAGGCTTGCACGATAGGTGCGTGCGAGCGCAGCGTCCTGTGCCTCGAGCACAGGAGCGTGGGCAAGCCACTGCTCGAGCTCGGCTGTCTTCGCACGACGCACGTCTTCAAAACTCCCGCGCAGGGCACGGGGCGCAAATTTCGTCCCTTGCTGAGCGGCGTATGGGGTGATGCGCAGCGCCACAGTCCACTGCTCGCCACGCTCGAGCACAAGCCCAAATGTGAGCCCGCGGCGCGATATGTCAGCAGGTTGGCTACTGGCGATCATCACCGAGCGCTGAAACGCCACCTGCTCGTATGTCAGCACGAGCGATGAGCTCTCCTCACGCCATGTCACCTCGCGCGGCGCCACGACGCCCTCCTTGACCTCGAACAGGTCGGCGAAGTCGGCGTCGACGTCGAGCTCGACGCGCACGACACTCTGTGCACGGCGATGGTTGACGACGGTGATCTCCTCTATCCACACGCGGTCGACACAGCGACGACGCATCACCGAATACGGCGCCTCGTCCGCTGGGCCGACCCGCGGTGTCATGAAAAACTGAGCGGCGAAGTGAGAATCCTGATCGAGACCGAGCAGGTCGAGCGGGGCGCCGTCGACGCGCAGCACCCATAGGGACACAAAGCGCGTGTCCTCCGAGAAGAACCCGTGCTCGCGCCCTGAGTCGGCGTGCAGATCGCCAAGGCGGTCGCCAACTACGAAGGTGCTGCCGTCGAGGACGCTGAGAGTCCGCTCAGACATGCACCGCGACACGGTCGCAGTTCCTGTGGACAGCCCCTCGGTAGACCTGCTCATACGCGTGGGCCACCACGCCTATGTCACAGTGCTTTGCGACCCAGGTTCTGCAGGCAGTCGCCGCGATGCGCGGGAGTCGACCGACGGCTGCGCCCATAGCGGCCTCATCCTCTACGAGGAACCCGGTCTTTCCCTCGATGACCAGCTCGCGAGCAGCGCCTTCAGGGAAGGCAATCACAGGTGTGCCACACGCAAGTGCCTCGACCATCACCATGCCGAAAGGCTCCTCCCAGCGAATCGGCATGAGCAGCGCACGCGCGTCGGCGAACAGTGAGCGCTTTGTCTCACCTCCCACCTCGCCGATGAAGCGGACTTGGTCCCCGTCGATGTGAGGAGCGATCTCGCTGTCGAAGAAAGCCTGCTGTCCAGGCTGGATAACACCTGCTAGGACCAGGGGCACGCCTGCGATGCGGGCCGCGGCGATCGCTCGGTGAGGGCCCTTCACCTCCGTCATCCGGCCGATCCACAGCAAGTAGTCGCTCTTGTCTTCACGCAGCGGCCAGGCGCGAAGGTCGATGGGGTTCGGAATGGCGCCGACAGTACGCAGTTCGCCTGGTGCAGAGGCGAGTTGCGCCTGACTGATGGGAACGAGTGCGGCCTTATGGCCGTGATGAGCATAGAAAGCCGCGGTGCTCGCGGTGAACTGACCATGGAGTGTGTGTACGACAGGCGTGTCGATGCGATCGGCCATCGCAAGAGCGGTGAAGCCGCAATGATCGTGCACAACATCGAAGCGCTCACCCGGCGGGGCGAGGTCGATGGCGGCGAACGCTCGAGCTACGTGATCGGACTCGTAGAGCGACCGCTCGATCTCATCGGGGTGCGCTTCGCCGAGCAGTGACACGACACGAGCGGTCGACTCTGATCCCGGTGCGCATAGAAGCGTCACCTCGTGTCCGTGCCGCACCAGTGTTTCGGTAAGGACGCTGACGACCGACTCGACGCCACCGTACCCAGGGGCTGGAATGGAGATCCAGGGTGGGGCGAGCATCGCGATCCGCAGCGGCGCGTCCAGGGTCTGCGAATGGACCTGTTCGTCGCCCAAGTCACGCAGATGATCCGCCAGCGGATTGCGACGCCTGTCGCCAGGCCCTGCGGCCAGGACTTCCATGGCACTCCTCACGAGCCTCTCAAGGGCTGCGGTCGCGAGGCAGAGAGGTCGGGAGGACCGAGCGAACGCACGACGATCGGACCATAAGGTCCGGCGAGCAACTGCCTCAGCGTAGCAATGAGTCATGCTCGCCGATCTGGCCTTCCGAGTTGCCGCACTGGGTCCTTGCGTTGAGAGGACTAGTCTCTAACGATGGACAACGACGCGATTCGCCTCTTGGTCACGCGTCTGTCGCGGCCACACCCCTCCGGCGGTGAGGTCATCGAGCGTGCTGCGATCCTCGCGGCCGGCGCCGATTCTGCCGCAATCTTGGCGTGGATCGCCGCTCATGACGGGCAACCCGAGACCCTGGCGCCTGCGGCCTCCAAGAGGGGGCTGCACAGTGCGCGCCTCAACGACAGCGGCGCAGTGGGATCTTCGACGCCGCGGCGATACGTGGTTCCCGCCGGCGTACTGTCCTGAGCTTCTTACTCGGCTCGATCTGGCTCACCACCTGAGGCTGGGAGTGCTGCCTCAACCGAGGTGAGGAGAGATTTAACGTTAGTATCACTAACATGAAAAATGAGAAGGCGGTCAAGCGCGAGTACCGAATGGTGGCAAGAGCGACCGCGACGACCGCGACTCGGGAGCGAGTGCTCGACGCGACCGGCGCGCTGTTCCTCAATGCGATCGACCGCGGGCTCGCGCTCGACTTCTCGCTGGAGGAGATCGCCAGTGGGGCTGACACGACCGTGCAGACGGTGCTGCGGCACTTCGGCTCCAAGGAGCGTTTGATCGAGATCGCGGCGCGCCGTGGCGCTGAGCGCGTGACTGAAGAACGAGCGTTGGCGCCCGTCGGCGATGTGCGGGGCGCCGTGCGCAATCTGGTCGAACACTACGAGCGCTACGGCGAGCTGGTCATGCGCATGCTGGCCGAGGAGCACCGGAGCGCTGCCTTGCGCGAGGTGACCGATCACGGCCGGGAGATCCACCGCCAGTGGGTCGCCCACACGTTTGGGCCTCAGCTGAGTGACCTTCAGGGCGCTGCCCGCAAGCGGCGGCTGGCGCAGCTGGTGACCGTATGCGACGTCTACGCATGGAAGCTGTTGCGCCGCGACATGAAGCTCGGGCGGGGGCAGGTCGAGGAGGCGCTGGTCGAGCTGATCGAGGGGTTGCAGGGATGACCCGCATTCTGGTCTACACCTCGCCCGCTCGTGGGCATCTCTATCCAATCGCTCCGATCATGCTGGAGCTGCAGCGTCGCGGCCACCAGGTCGCTCTGCGCACGCTCGCATCACAGGTCGAGCTGATGCGCGGGCTGGGAATCGACGCCGCGCCGATCTCCGAGCGCGTCGAAGGTATCGAGCTCAACGACTACAGGGGTCGATCCCAGCCGGCAAAAGGCATCCGAGCCCTGACGACGTTCGCCGCGCGCGCCAAGCGGGAGGTCCCCGATCTGGCCGCGGCGATCGAGACCGAGCGTCCGGACGCGCTGCTCATCGACTGCATGACCTGGGGGGCCGCCTCCGTTACGGAGGCCTCAGGCCTGCCCTGGGCTCAGTTCGTTCCTTACCCGTTGCCGATGCCCTCGCGAGACGCGCCGCCGTTCGGTCCCGGTCTCAGACCGGCTCGTGGTCCGGTGGGACGTCTGCGCGATCGTGCGATGCGCCCGTTTGCGGCTGCAATGTTCGATCGCACCGCGCTCGAGTCCCTGAACGCAATCCGCCTGGAGCTCGGAGTCCCAGCTCTGCTCAACGGCTCCGATGTGTTCGCTCTGGCGCCGCTCGTCCTGTATCTGACGAGCGAGCCGTTCGAGTATCCCCGCAGCGACTGGCCAGGAGCAGTGCGCATGGTCGGCCCGTGCGCGTGGGACCCACCCGCCGCCCCGCCCGTGTGGCTGGCGCAGGTCGAGCGCCCGCTCGTGGTTGTCAGCACCTCCTCCGAGCGACAGGAAGACCGGCGACTGGTCACAACCGCCCTCGAGGCGTTTGCGGGCGAGGAGGTCGAGGTCGTGGCCACTCTGCCGGCCGACGGGGCGCAGGGGATCGAGGTGCCCTCCAACGCCCACGTCGAGCGGTTCCTGGCGCATGGGCCGTTGCTCGCGAAGGCCGCCTGTGCGATCACTCACGGCGGAGCCGGGGTCACCCAAAAGGCGCTTGCCGCTGGAGTGCCGGTCTGCGTCGTGCCCTTCGGACGCGACCAGCACGAGGTCGCACGGCGCGTCGAGGTCGCCGGCGCGGGCAGCCGCCTGTCGGTCAGACGACTCACGCCCGCGCGCCTGCGCGCCAAGGCCTACGAAGCGATGAGGATGCGAGCGGGCGCCCGGCGAGTCTCCGATGCGTTCGCCGCAGCCGGTGGCCCCGCAGCGGCCGCGGATGCATTCGAGCTGCTTGTGCGCGACCCTTCACCCACAGCACTGTCCTGACAGGGAGACGGCGCTGGGGCTTTGACTATGCGTTAGAAACAGCGTCGCCGGGGTATAGAAGCGATGCTCGTTACGCATACAGATGTCTGGTTATGAGGGGAGGTGGGCCCCGGTGAGGTTGTCCACTTTTAGACCGATCGGTTCTGCGCGGCCGTGGCTGAGCGCGCTATTGACAGTGGCGGTCGTCGGCTTTGCTGCGCCCGCTGCCAAGGCCGAATTCGGGGTCGCCAAATTCGAAGCCGGCACCTGCAACACCGACACATTGGTGGAAGAATGCGCCTACACCTCCCCTGGGTCGCAATTCTATACTCAGGCAGCCGGTCATCCTCCGATCGGGCTCACCGGCTTTGAAGTCAATACCGAACCGTTTCTGTTGGGCAGAAAGCCAATCGGAAATGTCAAGGACGTGCGGGTGGACATTCCCCCGGGTCTGAGTGTGAATCCTCAGGCAACCTGCTCAAAGGTGGAACTGGAAGCCGGCACATGCGCCGGCAAAGGGCAGTGCACCAAGGAACAGTTCGAACACTCTCTCTGCGCCGCGGCCTCGATCGTGGGCTCAGATGAACTGGACGCCTTCGTGGGGGCCCTGGAGATCGACCACCTGTCAGTGCCCATGTACGATCTCGTGCCCCCCGAAGGTGTGCCCGCCGAGTTCGGGCTCGAAATCAACGTCGCCAACGTGGTCGACCTCAAGATATTGATCGTGGGCGGGCTCAGCTGGTACAAAGAAGCTCCGACGGGCGAAAACAGTGGAGTGCCAACCGGCGACTACCACGAGTATTTCAGGATCGAGAACGTTCCCGATACCTTTGGCATCATCAAGACGCGGCTGAAGTTCACCGGGACCGCCGGCGACGGAACATTCATCACGCTTCCCTCCACCTGCAGCTCCCAGACCTCCTATCTACACGTGGATTCCTATGAAAATCCCGGCCAATTCCTGGGCTATTCGACTCTCTCCGGCTACCCGCCCAAGCCCATCAGCGTCAGCGGTTGCGAGAAAGTCCCGTTCGCGCCGTCACTCTCCCTGAGCGCCCCCGCAGGGGCTCCCGATCAACCCACCGGTGCAACAGCCGATCTGCACGTGCCGCAGAGCAAAAGCGCCTCGGCGTTGAACAGCTCCGATCTGAAGGACGTGCACGTCACCCTGCCCGAAGGTCTGACGATCAATCCGGCGGCAGCCCACGGACTTGGGGTGTGCACCGAAAGCCAGATCGGGATCGGTACCAACGCAAAAGTCGAATGCCCTCCCGAATCGCAGATAGGGAACGTGGCGATCGAAACGCCCGTGCTGCCTCCTAAATCCCTGGAAGGAAGCGTCTATCTGGGGGACCCTGGGGGAGGGCCCATAAGCGGGCCGCCCTTCACGGTCTACCTGGCGCTCGAATCAGGGAGATACGGCGTGGGGGTTCGCCTGAAGGGCACAGTCGCGCCCGACCCGAGCACAGGCCAGCTGACAGTCAGCTTCCTGGAAAACCCCCAGCTTCCATTCGAAGACGTGGTGCTCAAATTGAATGACGAATCGCGTGTCACCCTGGCCAGCCCGCTCGTGTGCGCGCCGGTGCCGGTAAGCGCTCTGGCTCCCTACACGGGCCAGTCGCCTGCAGATGTGACTTTGAGCTCTCCGTTCAGCCCAGGGACCGGCAGCGCGTGCTCTGCCACAGCTCCATTCGCGCTGAGCCAGAGTACCCATACTCAATCCCCGAACGCCGGCGCCTACACCACCTACACCTTCAGCCTCGCACGAGCGAATGGGCAGCAGTATCTGTCGCAGATCAAGACAGTGTTGCCTGCTGGTCTGCTTGGGGCCATTCCATCGGTAGCGCTGTGCGGTGAACCGCAGGCATCTCAGGGCACCTGTCCCTCGGCCAGCCAGATAGGCGTCGCCACAGTGGCTGCGGGCGCGGGTGGCGAACCGTACACGTTCACCGGATCGGTCTTCCTGACGGGTCCCTACAACGGCGCCCCATATGGACTGTCGATTGTGATTCCCGCCATTGCGGGACCGTTCGATTTCGGTCCAGTCGTCACACGGGCAGCGATCGGGGTGGATCCCAGGACCGCGCGGATAGTCGTGAGCAGCGCCCTGCCGACGATCGTCAAGGGTGTCCCGTTGCGACTCAGGTCGATCGACGTGACGGTCAACCGGCAGAACTTCCTGTTCAACCCAACCAACTGCGGAGCGCTGGCGACTGAAACGACATTGATCTCGACGTTCGCCACGAGCCAGGCGCTGTCCAGCCCATTTCAGGTGGGCGACTGTGGAGCGCTCACCTTCAAACCCTCGTTCAAGGCCTCGACAAGCGCCAAGACCTCGAGGGCCAATGGCGCAAGCCTACGGGTGAGCTTCACCCAAGGCGCCCACCAGGCGAATATTCGCTCTGTGCTCGTGCAACTGCCCAAGCAGTTGCCGACGCGGACAAGCACTTTGCAGAAGGCGTGCCGGGAAGCTCTGTTTGCCGCGAATCCCGCCAACTGCCCGCCCGGCTCGCGTGTGGGCAACGTGACTGTTGTGACGCCGGTGTTGCCTGGCAAGCTGCTCGGGACGGCCTACATCGTCTCCCACGGAGGCGCAGCGTTTCCCGATCTCGATCTGGTTCTGGACGGAGACGGGGTTCGAGTGATCCTGGTTGGCAATACGAACATCGTTCACGGCATCACCAGCTCGACCTTCGCCGCCATCCCGGACGTGCCCGTGTCCAGCTTCACGCTGAACCTGCCTGTGGGTCCGAACTCGATCCTGGCCGCCCACGGCGATCTGTGCACGGCCGCACTCAAGATGCCGACGACGATCCTCGCGCAGAATGGAGCTCAGACCAAGCAACAGACCCGCATCTCGGTTTCAAGTTGTGGCGTGCGGGTGCTTCGACACAAGGTTGTCGGTCGGGCGGTGCGCGTCACGCTGCAAGCTTTCGCGGCTGGACGCGTGACGGTCGGTGGCCCGCACCTGCACACCGTCACCCGCCGGCTTGGCAAGGCGGGGAAGGTCACGCTGCGCGTGCCGTTGACGGCCCGTGGGGAGGCAGCGCTTGCCCGCAAGCACAAGCTGAAGATCCGCGTGCGGGCCGGATTCACCTCGAAGGCCAATCACAGCAGGTCCAAGGCGTTCACCCTCGTCACCTTCCGAGCCTGAGGACGGCGGCGTGGCGTTCCGACCTGTCGAGAGCGAGTGCATCGGTGGGATGCGAGCTCGACCGCAGATCACCCCACAGCAAGCTCGACCGCAGATCATCGCACCACAAGCTCGCCCGTTGACCGCCACACAACAAGAGGGCTCTTTTGAAGACAGGGGCGCCCGGGTAGCATCAACTGTGCCGTTCAATAGAGCCAGCGGAGGAGCCCTACCGATGACCGAAGGTCCACAGGATGCTGAGTGGAACGTGGCTGAGTGGCACGGCAAGATGCTGGTCGACTGCGACGGCCAACGGATCGGCAAGTTGCAGGACGTCTACGTCGACGTGGAGACCGATGAGCCGCAGTTCGCCACCGTCAAGGAGGGCTTTATCGGACGGCATCTGACATTCGTGCCGCTCAGCGCGATCAAGGTGAGTCCCGACGGTCTGCAGGTGGCCGTGTCCAGTGAGCTGGTCAAGGGTGCGCCGAATATCGAACAGCACGGACAGGAGCTATCCCAGGCGGACGAGTCGTCTCTCTATCACTACTACGAGCTCAACTACAACCCGCCGGAGACCGAGAGCGGACGCCGGCTGGCCCGCCGCTGAGATGAGCAAGATCATCTTTCTTCCGGTGAGCATCGTCGGTGGGCTGCTGGCGAGCGTCCTGAGCAAGAAGCTCGTCGGAGCGATCTGGGGCGCCATCGACGAACAGGAGCCACCCAAGGCACAGCACCGTCACGTTGATCTCGGCAAGCTCACGCTCGCGCTTGCAATCGACGGAGCGGTGTTCCGGGTGGTCAAGGGGCTTGTGGATCACGGCTCACGAGACGGGTTCCAGCGCCTGACAGGCTCCTGGCCCGGCAAGGAAGCGCCCAGCCCCAAGAAATAGGGCCACTGCGGCAGGTCCGTTAGAGATGCAAGGCAGTAGAGATGCATGTCCGAGCCCTGGCGTTGGGGCTCCTCAAAAGAGGCGCTGCTGGGATGTGGCCGGTTCGACCGACGCATCTCCCGGTTCGGGCTCCTGCCTGGGCCACCGCCTGAATTCACGCCCGGGGCCTCTGCTGCGTATCAAGCTTGCCAGGCGCTTGCGTTCGTCTGCCGGCGCGTAGGCGCCGCGACGGTACAGCTGTTCATAGCGCTCAACCAGGTCCGGCCGTTGGGTGCGCAGCCAATCCATGAAGACGTCTCTGACCTCGCTTCGCAAGTGAAGCGCGACACCGCCAATGCTGGTCGCGCCTGCGTCGATCGCGCCCTGCAGCAGCGGCTCGAGTTGATGGGGAGCATCGTTCACACCGGGCATCAAGGGGGCGATCAGGATGCCAGTCGGGATGCCGGCGCGGTTGAGCTCGGCCACGGCCTCCAAGCGGGCACGTGGACTGGGAGTGTGAGGCTCGGTCGCCCGCCATGCTCGCTCGTCGAGAGTCGGTATCGACAGGCTTGCGCTGATCGCGGTCCGCTCGGCGATCTGCAGCATCAGCGGCAGGTCGCGCAGCAGCAGTGGAGACTTGGTCAGCACCGAGCATGGATTGCCGGTCCCACCCGCCGCGTCGCGCAGCGCCTCCCAGATGCCCTCCATCAACCGGTAGCGGCCCTCGACCCACTGGTAGGGGTCCGTATTCGTGCCCAGGGCCACGTGCTCGCCTCTCCAGGACGGACGCGCCAGCTCGGTGCGAAGCACCTCAGGAGCGTTGACCTTGACCACGATCTCGCGCTCGAAGTCGCGCCCGGCGTCGAAGCCGAGGTATCGATGGGTGGGCCGGGCAAAGCAATAGACGCACGCGTGACTGCATCCTCTGTACGGGTTGATCGTCCAGCGGAAGGGCATTCGCGACTTGCCGGGAACCCGATTGAGCACCGAACGGGCACGCACCTCATAGAAGCGCATGTCCAGCGCCTCGGGGGCATCGAAGTGCCGGACCACCGCCTGGTCGCGATAGCCGAGTAGGCGTCGCT
>DATHPT010000047.1:0-2637 GCA_035483615.1 Solirubrobacteraceae bacterium
GGGTTCGCAAATATTAACGCCAAGGCGGAGGGCATCGAAAACAATCCGGCCTTCCGCGAGGCGTTCCGGCAGCGGCGCTGCCTGGTGCCGGTCGACAACTTTTATGAGTGGCAGAAAACGCCTTCGGGCAAGCAGCCCTACGCGATCGGGCTGAAAGGCGGCGGCCTGATGGCGCTGGCGGGATTATGGGAGACCTGGCGCTCACCGGCCGGCGAGCGCGTGCGCAGCTTCGCGGTGATTACCACGGAGGCCCTCCTCAATCTCTTCCGAAGCGCCGGTGCCGAGGTCAGACGGAATACATCCATCGACGCAGCCGTTCGAGTTGCGGTTCGTACCACCAACGGGCGCGCTCGAGTTCAGCCGGCCACTGGCTCAATCCCATTCCTTCCGGACCTGAACAGTGTGGGGCAAGTTCGCACGAGACTCACCGCTGGAGAGAGATGGATTCAAACCATCGGTCCCCGGCACGAAAGAAGCCGGTTTTTGTTGCGGAAGGCGAATTGCGGGACCGAACGGGGCAGCCAAAAAGGGTTGTTTCTTATGCGGTACCGATGGTTCGAATCCATCTCCCTCCAGCGGAGAGTCGCGCGTGCTCATATCAGGCGTCAAGCCGCTGCGAAACACAACCGAGGCTAAGGCGGCAGCCGCCTAGCTCTACTCGCGTTTGAGTCTCTTGACCCCTTCCGCGCTCTCCGGGAACCTGATCACAGGCGGCGCGACGAAACAGTTCCAACCACCCGCCGGACGGGTTCTCATCAACAATATTAGCGTGGGATGCTGCTTCATCTGCGCATGAGAAGCTGATAGGTTGCAGTTCCGTAGCGTTAGGCGGGAGCGCTGAGCGTGGCCATCGATCCAAGGGCTGAACTGAAGCGGCCGGTGCCAATTGCACTGGCAATCTTGGCACTGCTCGGATGGATCGTGGCGGTGTACTTCATCTGGTCGGTCTCCACGCTGCGCAATTCCTCGATTAGGCAAATCGATCGGCTCACAGCGTCTCGCCATGAACTCACCACAGAACTGGACCAGCAGCGCCAGGCGGCTGGCACGCTCGCGGAGGTCCGGAAGAAAGCGGCCGAGACCCAGGCCGCCATCGATCAGGCGACGCATGAGCGGGAGGACGTGCTCGGCCAGCTCGCGGCCACTCGGAAAGAACTGGACGCCGCCAAGCAGCTCCTGGCGGATACCGTTGCGAAGGCCCAGGCGCAAACCCAGGCGCTCGCACAACTACGAACCGAGACGGACCAGGCCGATCAGCGATTGGTTCAGGCCAAGACCGAAACCAGCGACCTGGAGCAGAAGGTCTCCGCTCGCTCGCAGGAGTTGGCTGACATCGGCCGGCGGATCGAGGTCGCCCGCAAACAGGAGGCCGACACTCGTCAGTCTTTGGCAAATCTGTCGAAGGAAGCCGCTGAGCGCTCATCCCAGATCTCGGATGCGGAAGCGGGCATACAGCGGGCCCAGTCGTCCAATGCCGAGGTGCAGAAGCAGCTCACCGACGCCCGCGCCCAGCTCGAGGAGGTAACCCGAAACCGCGCTGGTGCCGAGCAGCAGTTGAAAGTCCTGCAGCAGCAGGTCGACGACATGAACAAGGCCAGTGCCGATTCGGCGGCCACCCGGGATCAAATGCAGGCCGACCTGCGACAGACCCAGCAACGGCACACCGACCTTCAGCAGCAGCTCGCCAAGCTGACCGACGATGTCGCGGCGCGGAACAAGGATCTCACGGCCCTGGAAACCCAGCGCCAGTCGGCACGCCAGGAAGCCGCCGATACCCAGGCGAAATTGGCGGCGCTGCAGCAGGACGCGGAGCGGGCGCAGGCCTCTTACGCCGAAGTGCAGAAGCGGCTTGCCGACGCCCGCGCCCAGCTCGAGGAGGTGACCCAGAACCGCACTGGTGCCGAGCAACAGTTGAAAGCCCTGCAGCAGCAGGTCGAGGACATGAAGAAGGCCAGCGCCGATTCGGCGACTGCGCGGGATCAAATGCAGGCCGACCTGCAACAGACCCAGCAACGGCACACCGACCTTCAGCAACAGCTCGCCAAGCTGACCGACGATGTCGCGGCGCGGAACAAGGAGCTCGCGGCGCTCGAGACCCAGCGTCAGTCTGCACGCCAGGAGATTGTGGACACCCAGTTAAAGCTGCAATCGCTTCAGCAGGAACTCGCCAAACGCTCGGCGGAAGCGGCGAGCGAAGCGCCTAACGCAGCTGGCGCCTCGAGCGCAGCGACCCCGGCACCGGGGCCGGACGTAAAGAGCGAATCGTCGGAAACCCCAAAGTAGCCGCAGCGCGGCATAAGCGCCGGGGCCAGTATCGCGACCAAATAGCTCGGTTTCATCTCGTGCTCTTAAGATCGGGATCGAGATCCCCGTCGCCATGCGCCGGTTCGGTCCCTTGTGACAAAAATCGGGTTTGGCGTTGAGCCAAAGCCATTGACCTGAATTAAACCGTTCGCAGCGTAGGTGTCGGGCTGGAGCTAGTCGCCCGCATTTAGACCGGACAACCTGCCGGTCGTCCCAAAAGGGATCTGGTGGAGCCCCCGGGCTACCGGCCGGGGGGTTTCGCTTGCCAGTGCGAAGCGTCGATGTGGAATGATTATTTTTCGTCATTAAGTACCTCCTATCCATCGATCATAT
>DATHPT010000048.1:0-2282 GCA_035483615.1 Solirubrobacteraceae bacterium
CCCTTCTCCGGGCAGGAACCTACTGCGTTCGACCTCCTCCTCGATGGCCTGACGGCGCAATACGTCCAGGGGTACACCGCGAGCATCCCCCTCTTGCGCAGCGCACTGAACGCTTTCCGTGGCGACATGCCAGCGGGGCAGGAACTGCGTGGGAATCCATTGGCAACCATGGTGTGCGGATATTTGTGGGATGACGATGCCTACGAGGCGATCTCCGAGCGGTGGGCCAGGTTTTGCCGCGAGGCGGGGGCACTCAGTGATCTTCCTGTCGCTCTCAACACGCGCGCAGTCATCCTGCTCTTTGCCGGCGACCTCCCCAGCGCGGCATCGCTCGTTGAAGAGGTGCGAGCGGCAACCGATGCCACCGGGATCGACCTTTATCCCGTCGGCGCAGTGTGCCTGGCCGCGTTCCGGGGCCACGAAGCCGAGGCGTCCCCCTACATCGAAGCGAACGTGAGCGAAGCGCTACGCCGAAGAGAAGGAGTTCGCCTGGCGGTGGCCACGTGGGCGAGCGCCGTGCTCAACAACGGCCTCGGCCGCTATCAGGAGGCTCTTGCCGCAGCCCAGGTGGCCAGCGAGAGCGCCGCCCGGGAGGAGTGGTTCCCGCGCTGGGTTTTGGCCGAGCTGATCGAGGCCGCCGTGCGCACCGGGACGCCAGCGGCAGCCACCGACGCCTACCGCCGGCTCGCCGAGATGGCCGAGGCCACCGCCAGCGACTGGGCACTGGGCCTGCAGGCACGGTCGCGCGCGCTGCTGACCGAGGGCGGGGAGGCCGAGGAGTTCTACCAGGAGTCGATTGAGCACCTTAGCCGCACCCGGATTCGTGCCGAGCTCGCCCGCGCGCACCTCGTATACGGAGAATGGCTGCGCCGCCAGCGCCGTGCTGGCGATGCTCGGAACCAGCTGCGCACAGCCCTCGACATGCTGGAGGCGATGGGGATGGACGGCTTCTCCGAGCGCACCAGGCGAGAGCTGCGCACGGCCGGGGAGAGACGAGCACGAAAGCGCACTGTCAGCATGAGCTCGACCAAGCTGACGGCCCAGGAGGCCCAGGTGGCCAAGCTCGCCCGCGAGGGGCTGTCCAACCCCGAGATCGGCGCCCGCCTCTACATCAGCTCGCGCACGGCCGAGTACCACCTGAGCAAGGTCTTCACCAAGCTCAACATCACCTCGCGTGTCCAGCTCGAGGGCGCCTTGACGTAGCGGCACGGCCACTCTGCGGTTCACTCCCAGCCTGCGCCGCGCCTCGAGATCCCCACGCGACAGCCGGCTAGGCACCGACTGGGCAGTCGCGCTGGGCAGTCACGGATGCTAACGCCCCATCCCGACATGAGGATCGAGAGCCAGTACCCATCAGTCGGGCGAGCACCGTGCACGAGCAGCGCCAGGGGCACTGGCGGCGAGAGCTGCAACCGGGCCTTTGGGTAGCTAACCGAAAAGCGTCGTTGCAAGCGAGGGAATGAGTTTCATGACAGATAACAACGAAAATGCGCGTGCGGGACGACCGGGCGGGGACACGAGTAGGCGACGTTTTCTTCAAGGGACAGGGGGCGCCTTCGGTGCCGCTCTGGTATCCCCGGGCATCTATAAGATGATCGACACCATCGCGAAACCGCCGGACCGGCTCGCTGTCGCCGGCACCTCAACCATCCAGGAACAATATCTCGTACCCGCCGACCAGGTGATCAATGTCGATCCCCAAGGCGTGGAGAGCAGCAATGGCACGGTTGCGGTCCGGGTGGGGACCCTGTACGGTCATGTCATTACAGCAAGGCTGAATGTGCCGGCGAATGCCAAGGCGCTGCGGGAGGCGCAGAACCACCTCGAGTCCGTCCTCCTAGGCCTGGAACGCCAATTCCCGCCCACTCCTGCAGGAATAGGCATTATGGTAGCCTGGGGACTTCCCTACTTCCACCAGTACATCCCGAGGCTGGGCAAGACGTCGGAATTCTTCAAGGCGGGAACACCTTACCCGCGGTATCTGCCGATCGATGTGAGCACCTCCAAGACGGAGGGCCACACCGTGTATGCGATACAGGAGGCCAGGACGTTCCCCAGCGACACGCCCCCGCCTGGCTTCGGGCCGGTCCGCCTGGAACAAAATGACGTGGTCGTGGTAATACGCAGTGACTCGCTCGCCAATATCACGGCAGCCAGCCAGGCCATCTTCGGGCCTGGAAGCAACCAGGCGGGCTCCCTGTTCAACGTGACGAGTATCCGCATGGGCTTCGCCGGGGGCGGTTTCTACGGCGGGCAGCAGGGCCTGCCGGGCAAGATGGCAC
>DATHPT010000049.1:0-13048 GCA_035483615.1 Solirubrobacteraceae bacterium
CACAGATTGACCGACAGCACTTCCAAGGAATGCAACGCTATCTCACCGTCCCCGGGAGAGTTCGAGGTCGCCCAGGGCGCGGGCGAAGCCCTGTGCCCAGGCATCGTGTGTGTAGGCGGCGACGTCCTCGCGCCCGGCCTCTCCCATGCGGGCGCGCAAGGCCGGGTCGCGGGCGAGCCGTGTGAGGGCTGCGGCCAGCTCAATCGGGTCCCCGGCCGCCACGATCAGGCCGTTGCGGCCCTCGCGCACCAGGCCGCCTGCGGCGGCCCCGACGGCATCGCTTGTGATCACAGGCAGTCCGCGGTTCATGGCCTCGTTCACCACGAGCCCCCACGGCTCGCGGAAGGTGCGCGTTGGAATCGACGGCAACACCAGAACATCGGCGGCGGCATAGAAGTTGCGCAATTCCGTCTGGGCGACGAGCTTCAGACCCACCACCGCGCCGCCGGCCGGGACCCAAGGGGGGGTGGATCCCGCGCCGACGAGGACGAGCGCGGCGGCGGGTGCCTTCAGGCCCGACACGCTCCAAGCCTCAACGAGCACCCCCAGTCCCTTTTCCCGCAGCGGGCGTCCTGCAAACAAGAACTTCACAGTCACATCGTTCGGCCAGTCGGGATCCGTCGGGGGGCTGACGTCGGGTGAGCTCCAGAAGGCGTTGTCGACCGATTGCGGGGCCACGTACACGCGCTGGGCGCCCCTCGCACGCACATAGGCGCTCACGTGTGGGCCATATGTGACGACCGCATCGGCAGAGCGGTAGAGACGGCGCAGAGCCGGATAGCTGAAGGCATGAGGAAGGCTGCGGGGGTGCGCCCAGAGCGAGGCCCACAGGATCAGCGGCACGCGAGCGCGGCGCGCTCCGGCCCAGGTGGCGAGCACCGCCAGGCGCCCGTTGGTGGGGCACACGACCGCGCGGTAGCGCCCGCTCGCCGCCAGCGCATAGAGCTGATGCTCGCTCACATGGCGATGGGGGAACGGCAGCTCGGCTTGCGAGGTTCCGCCGCCGTGCTTGAGGCGACCTCCGAAAAGCGCGAACTCGACGTCCTCGAGCTCGTGCAGGCGCGCGAACGCACCGACGCGGTAGGTCGGTGCGTGGTTGGTGACGAACAGGACGGGCTTCACGCAGCGTTCACCGCAGCGCGTGCTCATAGGCTGCGAGCGTCTGCTCCCCGCAACGGGTCCAGCTGAAGTTGGCCGCAACCGTCTCGCGTGCGCGAATGCTCGCCTCGCGCAGCCGCTGTGGATCGGAGATGAGCTCGTCGATGCGCTGTGTCAATCGCTCGATGTCCCCGGGCGGAACCAGCACGAAGCCATCGCCCGCGGCGGCGATCTCCTCCGGGCCGGGCTCGCCGCGACAGCCGATCGCGGGCACGCCGCCGGCCATCGCCTCGATGTAGGCGACGCCGAACGCCTCCTCGGTGGAAGGCATGGCGAACAGCGTGCACGCCCGCGCGGCAGCGATCGCCTCGGCCGGCGGCAGCTGGCCCCGAAACTCGACGCGCTCGGCGACCCCGAGTCGTGCTGCGAGCCCTTCGAGCGCGATCCGCTCGGGGCCGTCGCCGACGATCACATAGCGCAGGCTGGGATGACGCCGGGCGAGCACCGCCAGCGCGCGCATCACGTCGGCGTGGCGCTTGCGCGCGACGAGGTGGCCGACGGTCACCAGCGACGGCGCCCGCCGTGGCTGGCGCCGGGTGGGCCCGACGGCGCCGGGCTCGGGCAGGTCGGCGCCGAGATGCACCACGCGCGTGTCGCGCGCGCCGTATTCGCTGGAGAGCTCGGCTATTCCGCGGCTGTTGGCGAGCACCGTGCTGGCAAAGCCGAGATTGTGAGCGACCGCTCGGCGCCCAGCCTCGCTGCGGGGCGCCGTGTAGAGCACGTCGCCGCCATGCACCGAGACCACCAGCGGCACGCCGAGGCGGGCGCGACGCACGGCGTCGCCTGCGGGCACCGCGTTGTGGGCGTGGATCAGCTCGAACTGGAACGAGCGGCGCAGGCGGCGCAGCGCCAGACCAAGCGCGGGCGCGGCCCAGGCGCCCCAGGCGTGGTAGGAGCGCGAGCGGGGCGGGGAGGCGTAGCGCACATAAGTCACCTCGAGTCCGTCGTGGGTCTGCACGCGCGGCTCGCCAGCCAGCCCGCGCAGCGCCCGCCCGGCGCCGCCGGGTCCCGCCGACAGGGACGCGCGCGGCGGGACGAGCCGGTGCAGCACGAGCACCCTCACCTCCGCGCCCGCCTCCTGCGCGGCGAGCGCCTGGCGGTGTGCCCACACCCCCAGCACCGGGTCGCCCTGGCGCGGGTAGAACTCCGAGACGACCGCGACTCTCACAAGCCGCCCTCCGCGGTGACCCTGAGCAGCGAGAAGCGGCCCGCGGCATGGATATGTGCCAGCAGCCCGCTCACCAGCGTCGGTGGGTCGCGAGTGTTCGCTGGGCTTCGGCGGCGCTCAGGTAGGGGCGGTGCTCGAGGAACGCGCGCGCCTCGGCCAGCGCCTGCTCGCGCGAGTAGACGCTCGCGGCAGGCGCTGCGCGATGGGCGATCGGGACCGCATCGATCACTCCGCAGCGCCACCCCTGGGCGCGGGCGAGCGCGGCCCAATGGGCATCGAGGCCCCAGCCCATGCGCAGGTCAGGGAACGGGAGCAGTGTGGAGAACGTGGAGCGCGCGAACGCGGTCACCGGGCCGATCTCCACGAAGCCGGTGTTCCGCGCCACGCTGCGCATTCGCCGGCGGGTCACCTGCCAGGCCGCATGCGAGGTCAGCCGGTGGGCGGGCTGGGCGAGGTCCAACTGGAAGCGCTCGGCGAGGAACAGGAAGCGGTCGAGGAAGCCGTGGGGCAGCACGATGTCGTCATCCACCACCAGCAGCCAGTCGCGATCGTGCAGCGGGTGGGCGTCCAGCAGCAGGTTGATGTTCTCAAACTTGCCGTGATCCCCGGGCTCGGCGAGCGACAGCTCGAGCTCGTGGCGTGAGCGGCCGAGCTCTGCGCGTATGCCCTCGACGAGCTTGCGGTGCTCTGGGCGCTCTACCCCCAGCACCAGCACCCGCCGCCTGGGCGGCGAGCGGCGGGCCGCGAGCGCCAGGCGCAGGCGCCGCCCCGAGGCCACGTCGAGTGCATCCGCGCCGAGGTCGAGCGCGGCGCGGCGCACACCGTCGAGGCCGCCGACGGTTCCACTCTCGCCGGAGAGGAAGTCCTCGGATGTGCCCGGGCGCGCAGGCGGGGCGTCCTGCTTGCGCGCCGCTTCGCGCAGGCGGCCGCTGCTGTGGGCGACCATCGTGAGGGCGGCGGGGCAGCGGCGGCGCACCACATGCCCGAGGCAGCCGGCGAGCGTGGCGAGCTCGCTGGTGAGCGGCGGCGCCTCTCCGCGCCAGGCGTCGAAGCGGCGGGCGGCCTTGCCGCGTGCGAACGCGGCCCGGCAAAGTGGGCGCAGCCGTGCGTCGGCGGCGTTGCGACGGTGCACGAGCGCGGCGCCGGCCACGTACAGCACGTCTTTCGCGTTTCCGGGCTCGGCGCGCAGCCGTTCCTGCCACTCCTGCTCGTCCCCGCCGTGCTCGAGCGAGACGTCGAACGGCCCGATCCGTTCGAGCGCCCGGCGGCGGATCGCCATGTTCGCCCCCCAGGCAAAGCGCGCCGGCGTGTCCTTGGGGCCGAGATCGAGCGTGGTGATCGGCGCTCCCTCGCGCCCGCAGCTGTGCGGCGGGGAGCCTTCCAGGCACGGGATGACCGGGCCGGTGAACACCTCCACCTCGGGGTGCTCGCGGGCGGCGAGCAGCAGCGCCGCCAGCCAGCCCTCGTGCACCTGCACGTCGTCGTCGACGAACACCAACAGCTCGCCGCTGGAGCGCTCCACGCCAGTGTTGCGCGCGACGTTCAGGCCGAATGGCCGTGGGTGTGGCTCGTAGCGCGCGCCGAAGCGCTCGGCGAGCTCACCGACGGTCCTGGACGGGCCGGCGTCGTCCACGACGATCAGCTCCGCGCCCGCGGCCGCCGCCTGCGGGGCGATCGAGCTCAGCGCCACCCGCAGGTAGTCGGGGCGCATCCGCGTGGGAATCACGATCGAGGCGCAGGGTGCGCTGGAATGGGAGGCCATGAACGGAACAGTCTAGGTTTGGGCAGGGCGATGGTTCTCTTCCTGCACAACCGCTATCGCACGACGGGCGGCGAGGAGCGCGTGGTCGACGAGCTGCTGGCGCTCGTGCGCGACCGTCTCGGGGAGCCGGTGGACCTGCTTGCCCGCGACTCTGCCGGCCTGGGTGGCGCCCGTGCGGCGGCCGGTCTGCTGCGCGGCGGGCTCGCTCCACGGGACGTCGCCAAGGCGGTGAGATTGACCGGCGCGCGGGTGGTGCACGCCCACAACCTCAACCCGCTGTTCGGGTGGCGCGCGCTTGCGGCCGCCCGGGCCGAGGGCGCCCGCGTGGTGCTGCACCTGCACCAGTACCGGCTCGTCTGCGCGACCGGCGTGTGCTTCACAGGCGGTCGCGAGTGCACTCGCTGTCACGGGCGCAACACGCTGCCGGGCGTGCTCCACAATTGCCGGGGCAGCCGCCCGGAGGCGCTGGCCTATGGCGCCGCGCTTGCGCTGTGGCAGGGGCGTCTCCTCGATCAGGTCGACGCGGTGATCGTGCCGAGCCTGTTCGCACGCGAGCGTCTGTGCGAGCTAGGCGCCCCGCTTGACTTCGAGCGTGTGCACGTGCTGCCGCCGCCGGTGGCGGTGCCTCCGCCAAACGATGGCGAGGTCTCGATCACGGGGCGACTCCAGGCCGGGAGTGGCGCTGTGGTGGGAAGCCACGCTGCGGCTGTGAGTGACGCTGTGGCGGGGGGTCGCGTGCGCGCGGAGCCCGGGAGCTATGCCGTCGTCGTCTCGCGGCTGGCGCCCGAGAAGGGCGTCGATGTGGCGATCGACGCTTGCCGGATGGCGGGGGTGCGCCTGGTCGTCGCCGGCGAGGGCCCCGAGCTCGACGCGCTACGCGACCGGTCGCGGATGGGCGCGAGTGGCGCGGATGGGGCGAGTGGCGCGGATGGCGTGAGTGGAGACGGAGGCGCGGGTGGAGGCGACGTGCACTTCGTGGGACGGGTGGAGGGGGTGGAGCTCAGCCGTCTGCGGGCGGGGGCGGCGATCGCGCTTGTGCCCTCCCGCTCGGCGGAGACGTTCGGAATGGCGGCGGCCGAGGCGATGGCGGCAGGAACGCCGGTACTTGCCAGCCGGGTCGGTGCGCTGCCCGAGCTGTTGGAGCAGGATGCGCTGGTGGAGCCGGGCGACGCCTCGGCGCTGGCGGCTGCGATCGGGAGTCGCTGGGGGGACGTGGCCGCGGGCGAGCGGGGGCGAGCGCGGGTTCGCGCGCTGTGCGCTCCGGAGCGGGTGGCGGACGGGTTGGGGGCCATATATGGAATGGGTCGCTCCGGCGTTGGCGACTCCGGCGATCGTCGACCGTAGACGTTAGGCTGCGCCGCGGTGGAGGCTTCGCGGGTAATCGATCTCAAACGCGAGCGGTCGGTTGGGGAGATCCTTGGTGCGGCGGTGAGCCTGTACGGACGCTACCCGCTGCTGTTCGCGACGCTGGCGGTCGGCGTGATCGCGCCGTATGAGCTCGCGCGGCTGGCGGTCACCGGCGATGGGCCGTTGCGCAGCGGTGGCAGCGGTCATGCCGCTGCGCTGTTCCTGTTCCAGCTGGTCTACTACGTGCTGGTGGGGCCGCTGATCTCGGCTCTGCACGTGCACGCGGTGATCGAGATCGGAGAAGGACGCAGGCCCAGGCTCGGGTCTGTCGCTCTCCGCGGCCTGAGCGTGCTGGCGGTGGTGGTCGCCGCGCAGATCAGCGCGGGCATCCTGATCGCGCTCGGGTTCCTGGCGCTGATCGTGCCGGGGATCCTGCTGAGCCTGCGGTGGTCGGTGGTTGCACAGACCGCGGCGATCGACAACGAAGGCTGGCTGCCTGCGTTGCGTCGCAGCCGCCAGCTCACCGCTGGCCACTACGGTCACATCTTCGGTCTGCTGTTCGCCACCGGCGCGCTCACGCTCTTGGTCGGCTTCACCGCCGGCGTGGCCACGGTCGGCGGTCACAGCGCGGATGTCGGCTCAGTGTTGATCGGGATCGCCGTGTACACGCTCATCGCGTCCTTCTCGGCGCTCACGCTTGCGATTCTGTACTTCGACCTGCGCACGCGCGAGGCAGGACCCCAGCACGAGACGCTGCCCGAGCGTGGGGACCTTCCAAGCGCGGATTGACCGGCGAGGTCAGCGAAGCCCGAGCTGTGGCGTCACAGCGCCAGGTGCAGGCGCAGAGCGTCGTCGAGCGAGGCCATCAGCTGAGGCGGCAGATTGCCGAACAGCTCTCCGACGCGCTCAGCGTCTATCGAGCGGACCTGCTCGGCCTGGGCCTTGGAGTCTTGGGGCAGCCCGCCGGAGCCGGAGGGGAGCAGCACCTGGAAGGGGTAGACGCGCTTCACGTTGGACGTGATGGGCACGACTGTGAGCACCCCTCGCCCGATGCGGGCGGCGGTGCCGTTGGCCTCGTCGTTGCTGACGATGACGGCGGGCCGGCGCTTGTTCGCCTCGGCGCCGTGGGCTGGATCGAAGTCCACCATGCGCACCTCACCGCGCTGCATCAAAGGCCGTCGCCTGCGGTCGTTCCCCAGAGCTCGGCGTCCTCTTTGCTTTCCGACCACTCGTCCCAGGCGTCGCGATAGGCGTCGTGGAGCTCGCCGCGGCGGAATGCGCGGATCGCCTGGTGCACGACGGCGGAGCGCGAGGGATAGGCGTGCGCGCTGGCGTAGGCATCCAGGAACTCGATGTCCTCCCCTGGCAGGCTCACACTGACCTTCATACCAAATCATGCTACCAGCCTTCCTACCGGGGTGGTGGGTGGTGGCCTATGAGGTGGGGAGGCGTGGGCCCATGTCAAGGACCCGTGTCGACGCGCCCGCGAGAACGTAAGCTGCGGGCGTGGACACAGAACGGCGGCGGGCGCTGATCACGGGCATCACCGGCCAGGACGGGTCGTTCCTGGGGGAGTTGCTGCTGGAGAAGGGCTATGAAGTGATCGGCGTGGCGCGGGGGGGCGGCGAGCGGGATTTGGGCTGCTCCGAGCATCTGCGCGGGCGGGTAAAGGTGGTGGCGGGCGAGCTGCTTGACCCGCAGAACTTGCTGGGGGCGGTTGAGCAGACCCAGCCACATGAGCTCTATCACCTGGCCTCGCCCTCGTTCATTCCCGCCTCGTGGGAGCGCCCGGAGCAGACGCTGCGGGCGATCGCGGGCTCGACGGCGGCGCTGCTCGAGGCGGTGCGCGACAGCGCGCCGCGGACGCGCGTGTTCGTGGCGGCCTCGGGGGCGATGTTCGGCGATGCGACCGAGAGCCCGCAGCGGGAGAGCACGCCTTGCCGTCCCACCACGCCCTATGCGGTTGCGAAGCTCGCCTCCCACCAGCTGGTTGGGAGGTTGCGGGAGCACGACGGCCTATATGTGTGCTCGGGGATCGTGTTCAACCACGAGTCCGAGCGCCGCCCGCTGCAGTTCGTGACGCGCACGATCACGCGGGCGGCCGCCGAGATCAAGCTGGGACTCTCGCAGGAGGTGACGCTCGGCTCTCTGGACGCGGTGCGGGATTGGTCGTTTGCCGGCGATGTGATGCACGGGGCGTGGCTGGCGCTCCAGCAGGAGCGTCCGGATGACTATGTGCTCGCCAGCGGGGTGGGCCGCACGGTGGCGCAGCTCGCAGAGACTGCCTTCGCATGTCTGGGCCTCGAGGCCGAGCGCTATGTGCGGGTGGATCAGAAGCTCGTGCGGGCGCCCGAGAGCACCGCCAGCGTGGGAGACCCGAGCAGGGCGCGCAAGCTGCTCGGGTGGGAGCCGCGGCTGAGCTTCGAGCAGCTTGTGGAGCGGATGGTGCAGGCGGACCTGAGCGAGCTGCAAGCCGTCGCGGCGCGCGCTTAGACTGGCGGCTGGATGACGAACGTCGGCATCATCGGGCTCGGCTATGTCGGGCTGCCGCTTGGGGTGGCGTTCGCCGAGGAGGGCTGTGGGGTGGTGGCGGTGGACGTCGATCCCCGCAAGGTGGAGCAGCTGAGCGCGGGGAGCTCCTACATCGAGGACATTCCCTCCGAGCGGCTGCGGGCGGTGCTCGATCGGATGAAGGTCACCACGCGTTATGAGGATCTGGCAAGAGTGGATGCGGTGCTGGTGTGCGTGCCCACGCCGCTGAGCGCCAATCGCGAGCCGGACCTGGGACCGCTGGTGGACAGCATGAGCAGGCTCGCGAGCGTGCTGCGGGCCGGTCAGCTGGTGGTGCTCGAGTCGACCACCTATCCCGGTACGACCCGCGAGCGGGTGGCGCCGCTGCTGGAGGAGTCGGGCCTGAGGGCCGGCGGGGACTTCCATCTGGCGTTCTCCCCCGAGCGGGTGGACCCGGGCAGGACGGACTTCACGATGCGCAGCACCCCGAAGGTGCTCGGCGGCCTGACGCCCGCCTGCGCCGACCGCGCGCAGGTGCTGTATGAGCTCGTGTGCGACGAGGTGGTGCGGGTGTCGAGCCCGGAGGCGGCGGAGCTGACGAAGCTGCTGGAGAACATCTTCCGCTCGGTGAACATCGCGTTGGTGAACGAGCTGGCGATGCTGACGGATCGCATGGGGATCGACATCTGGGAGGTGGTGGAGGCTGCGTCGAGCAAGCCCTATGGGTTCATGCGCTTCGACCCGGGGCCAGGCATGGGCGGGCACTGCCTGCCGGTCGATCCGTTCTATCTGAGCTGGCGGGCCCGGGAGTTCGACATGAGCACCGAGTTCATCGAGCTGGCGGGCAAGGTCAACCAGCAGATGCCATATCACTGCGTGGCCAAGCTGCAGCGCGCGCTGAACGACGCGGGCCAGGCTGTGCGGGGCGCGCGGATCGCGGTGTTCGGCGTCAGCTACAAGCCAGGGGTGGGCGACGTGCGGGAGTCGCCGGCATTGAAGATCCTCGAGCTGCTGAGCGGGCTGGGGGCCGAGCTTTGCTATCACGACCCCCACGTGCCACTGCTGCCCCAGTATGGCCTCGAGAGCGTCACTCCGGAGCAGGCGCTCGACGGCGCTGACCTGGCCCTGATCGTGACCGCTCATCCAGGTGTGGACTACGAGCTGGTGGCCCAGCGCGCGCCGATCACCGTCGACCTGCGCGGGGTGACGCGGGGGAGTGCGGCTGCCAACGTGGTGCGACTGTGAGGCAGGTCGCCCGCTGTCGTGACGGAAGGCCTTTTTTGGGGGGGTCTGGGTCGTTCTTGGGGATGGGAAGCTCGTGTTGAGCGAAGATTCCCGCGCGCCGGGCCTCGTCCTCGCCGAGGACGTGGCTATCGGCGCCGATGTGAGCTTTGGGGCGCATGTGGTGGTGCACACGGGGGCCAGCATCGGCGCCGGCGTGAGCATCGGGTCCCATACGGTCGTGCACGCGGGGGTCGGGATCGGCGCCGGCGTGAGCATCGGATCCCATGTGGTTGTGCATGCGGGGACCGGGATCGGCGAGGGCTGCCTGATCGAGGACCACGCGGTGCTCGGCAAGCGTCCGCGCCTCGCGCGGGGCTCCTCGGCACAGGGCGAGGTGGGCGACCTGCGGCTCGGGGTGCGGGTGACGGTCTGCTCGGGCGCGGTGGTGTTCGCCGGAGCGAGCATCGCGGCGGAGGCGATCCTCGGCGACCAGTCCTATGTGCGCGAGCGCTCCAGTGTGGGCGAGCGATCGGTGATCGGGCGTGGGAGCGTGGTTGACAACGATGTGACGGTGGGGGCGCGCGTGAAAGTCCAGACGGGTGTCTACCTGACGGCGTTCACGGTGATCGAGGACGACGTGTTCGTCGGGCCGGGCGCCAGCACCACCAACGACAACACGATGGCCCGCCACGACTCCGAGATGCAGCTGCAAGGCGCGACGCTCAGACGAGCCTGCCGGGTGGGGGGCAGCGTGGTGCTCACCCCGGGCGTGGAGATCGGCGAGGAGGCGTTTGTGGCGGCTGCGGCGCTGGTGACCCGCGACGTGCCTGCCAGGGCTGTCGTGATGGGCGTGCCCGCACGGGTGGTGCGCGAGGTGGGCGAGCAGGACCTGCTCGAGCACTGGCGCTGATTCGAGGTCGGGCCGGCCAAAGCCGGGATCCCAACCGCTAGAGGGCGCTGCGGATCGCGCTCACGACCTGCTCGGCCTGCTCGCGCGAGAGCACCGGGCTGATCGGGATCGCGAGATGGGTGCGGGCCGCCTCCTCGGTGCCCGGCAGCGTCAGCCCGGTGCCCCAGGCGCGCATCGCGGGCTGCTCGTGCACGGGTGTGCGGTAGTAGGCGCGGCAGCCGATGCCCACCTCACCGAGCGCCGTCGCGAGGCGGTCTGCTTCGGGGTGGCGCACCACGTACAGGTGCCAGGCGGGCGCCGCGCCTGGCGTAGGGCACGGGAGTCCCACCAGCTCCGCCAGTCCCGCCTCGGCGTAATGGGCGGCGGCCCGGCGCCGTCCGTCTGACCAGCCGTCGAGGTGGGGGAGCTGCACCCGCAGGACCGCCGCCTGCAGCTCGTCCAGGCGCGAGTTGTAGCCGACGAGCTCGTAGGCGATCTTGTCGTGGGAGCCGTGGAAACGCAGCATGCGGGCCTGCTCTGCGACCCGCTCGTCCGAGGTCACGATCATGCCGCCGTCGCCGAAGCAGCCGAGGTTCTTGGAGGGGAAGAACGAGAACGTCGCGGCTGTGCCGAGCGCGCCGGGTCGCCCCCCGCTGAAGGTCGAGCCGGCGGCCTGGGCTGCGTCCTCGAGGACCGGCACGCCCAGCGCCTCGATCTCGGCGACGGGGGCGACGTTGCCGAACAGGTGCACCGCGATCACCGCCTTCGTGCGGGGTGTGAGCGCGGCAGCGACGGTCTCCGGAGTGACACAGAATGTCTGGGGGTCGATGTCGCAGAACACGGGTACCGCGCCGGTTGGCGGGATCGCCTCGGCGGAGGCATAGAAGGTGAACGAGGGCACCACCACCTCATCCCCGGGCCCCACCCCGATCGCTCGCAGCGCGATCGTGATCGCCTCGGTGCCGTTGGCCACGCCGATTGCTGCGCCGGCGCCGCACCAGTCGGCGAACTCCTGCTCGAAGGCCCGTACCTCGGGGCCGAGGATGTAGCGCTCGGAGTCGAGCACCCGATCGACCGCAGCGTGCAGCTCATCGCGTAGGGGGGCGAGTGCTGTGGAGGTGTCGAAAAGGGGGACGCTCATCGCTTGGCGTCGTGGTCTGTGGAGGTGTGGAGCGGGGGGACGCTCATCGACCGCAGTCCGCCGGGCGTTGTGACCGTGGCGCTGCGCTCATTGGGCCGCCGGACTCAACTCGCGAGCAGTTCTAGGTCGGCGCGGGTCATCAGGCGGATCAGCTCCTCGAAGCTGGTCTGTGGCTTCCAGCCCAGATCCCGTTCGGCCTTCGCCGGGCTGCCGATCAGATGATCCACCTCGGCGGGGCGCACGAAGGCAGGATCGATCGTGACGTACTGCTCGAAATCGCCGAGACCGGCCTCGTCGAAGGCGACCTGGCAGCATTCGCGCACCGAGTGGGCCCGGCCGGTGGCGATCACATAGTCCTCGGGATCGTCGCGCTGCAGCATCAGCCACATCGCCTCCACGTAGTCCTTGGCATAGCCCCAGTCGCGTTCGGCATCGAGATTGCCCAGGCGCAGCTCCTTGATGAGCCCGTGCTTGATCGCGGCGGCATGCCAGGTGATCTTGCGCGTCACGAACTCCAGCCCACGTCGAGGAGACTCGTGGTTGAAAAGGATTCCGCTGGTCGCGTGCAGGTCATAGCTCTCGCGGTAGTTGACGGTGATGAAGTGGCCGTAGGCCTTCGCGACGCCGTAGGGAGAGCGCGGGTAGAACGGCGTGGTCTCGGTCTGGGGAACCTCCAGGACCTTGCCGAACATCTCGCTGGAGGAGGCCTGGTAGAAGCGCGCCTGCGGGCACACTTCGCGCATCGCCTCGAGCATGCGCGTGACGCCCGTGCCAGTGAACTCGGCCGTCAGGGTCGGCTGGATCCAGGAGACCGCCACGAACGACATCGCGGCGAGGTTGTAGATCTCCTGCGGTTTGGCGGCCCGCATCGCGTCCACCAGCGAGCGCTGGTCGAGCAGGTCGCCCTGATGGAGGGTGATCTGCTCGCGGATGTGCTCGATCCGATCGAACTTCTCGGTGGAGGCGCGGCGCACCATCCCGTGCACGTCATAGCCGTGCTCCAGCAGCAGCTCGGCGAGGTAGGACCCGTCCTGACCGGTGATCCCGGTCACGAGTGCGGAGCGCTTGCCGCTCATGGCCGGCGCCCAGCCGGTGAGGTGACGCTGGCGCAACCAAGCGGAATGCTCGCCGCGAGCGGGGAGGCGTTCGGCTGGGGGCGGCTTGGGATCTCGGTCCGGAAGGCGTTCGGAAGCATGTGCGGGACCCTATATTGCGTCGCCGTCAGATGGCGGGCGCGCGATCACGAGTGCGCGCCCGAGCCGGCGCCCTCGAGCGTGTGCTCGCGCAGCCAGCGCACGGTCGAGGCGATGCCCTGCTCGACGCCGATCCTGGCCTCCCAGCCGAGCAGTCGCCTGGCCTTCTCCACCGAGGGCCAGCGCCTGGGGACGTCGACCTCGAACGTGGGCAGGTGGGTGAGCGCGAACTCGGTCGGATCGTTGCCGCACGCCTCCCAGATGATCCCTGCGGTCTCGGCGACCGTCAGCTCGCGGGCGGCGGAGATGTTGAAGTCCTCGTTGAGACCCGCCGGGGAGGACATCGCGGTGACCACCCCGTCGGCGATGTCGTCGATGTGGGTGAGCGTGCGGGTCTGCTCCCCGGAGCCGAAGATCTCAAGCGGCCGCTGGCCGGCGAGCACCTTCTTGATCAGATCGGGCACCATGTGGGCGATGCCCGGCTCGGGGTCGGGCAGCTCGCCCGGCCCGTAGGCGTTGAACGGCCGGCAGATCGTGAACGGCAGTCCGTGCTCGGCGTGGGCGGCGCGTGCATAGACCTCGCCGGTCAGCTTGGAGAAGCCATAGGCCGACTGTGGCGTGGGGCAGTCGGGCAGGTGCTCCTCGGTGGTCGGGA
>DATHPT010000050.1:0-12054 GCA_035483615.1 Solirubrobacteraceae bacterium
AGCGACGCCCACAGCGACACGCCGGCGGCGCTAGCACCCTGCAGCAGGATGCCCAGCACACTCACGAGCACCCCCAGCGCCACGGCCACCACCAACAGCAGCTCCATGCGTCGGGCGAACGCCTGCGAGGCCTCCCGCCAGCCGGGCTCGGCTCCGGCCGTGGCGGTGAGCGCCGGCAGCCACGCCAGCACGAGGAATGCGAGTCCGCCGATCCCCAGCGCGAGTGAGAGATAGTCGAGCGCGCGCACCGCCCCGAACGCCAGCTTCGTCGCCTCGCCGCTCTGGTTGCGACCGATCAGACCCGCCACCGTGAACCTCGGCGCGGCGCCCGCGTGACCGATGTTGAACACGAGGCCGCCGTACACGATGTGCGTGTCCGCCGAGATCACCCGGTAGGTCGCCGTGTAGGTGCCGTCGGGCAGACCGGCCTTCAGGCCGACTCCCATCCAATGCTGGTGTGCGGAGGGATGGCTCACGTCGAGGTTGTCCACCTCGTTTCCCTGCGCGTCATACACGCGCACCGCTCCTACCGTTCCACCGACGGCCTGGTTGAACTCGAAGATCACCTCCGCGGGCTGCTTCGCGACGGTCGCCCCGGACTGTGGAGAGGTCCCCAGGAGCTGTGCGTGGGCGAGGGCCGACGGCGCCCACGCCAGCATCGCGACGCCCACAAGGCAGAGCAGCGCGGCCAGGCGACCGCCGAGGCGAGATGCGAGCACGCTACGGCTCCCGAAGCCCTGCACAAGCATGTTGCCGCTCGAGGTGCCGTGGCCTGAGGACGTGCGCAGGCCGATCACCATGCTTCCCCTGCTCCCCCGCCGTCCGCACCGGGCGTGGCTGGACGCGCGCGGCGCCGGCGCCGCACCCACACGACGAATCCGAGCGCGAGCGCAACGATCACGATCAGCGCCACGATCGCGGCGGTCGGGGCTTTCGAGCTCTCGGGAACCCAGAAAAGCTGTCCGTCGACCACGCCCTTCTGCGCTCCCACCGAAATCGGCACACTCCAGTCGAAGATCTTCGTGCGCTTGCTCTTGTCGGTGACCTCCGGTGGCGTCACCGGGCTCATCCAATGGATTCGATGGTCGTGCCATTCGAATTGACCGGTGCGATCCACCAGTACCCACTTCGGTGGAAGGCTCGCGTTGGCCGAAGCCGGCACCGTCACGTTGCCGTAGAAGTTCGTGTTCAGGTACACCGCCGGCGAGCGCACGTTCTGTTCGGTGGCGCCGTCGGGTTGCACGCGCGCATACGGCTCGCCCGAGTAGCCATAGATCGTGACGGTCCTGCCGGTGTGGTTGCGCACGACCAGGCGGTCTGCGAACTCGAGCACTTCAAGGCTCAGTCCCGGCACCTTCGGCACAATCGAGGTGATTTCCGATCGATAGTGAAAGCTCGAGCCCTGATCGTTGATCGGGTTCTCACTCTCGGTGCTCGAGCTCTGCGTGTTGGCTGTGCTGCTGGCAAGCGCGCTCCCCGCCGGCGCCAGCACGAGCGCGCCAAGCAGGGCAAGGATCAGACGGCGTGACATAGATGCTCCTCGGAGCTAGAAGGGACGTTTGAAGGCCACGTGAGCACACGGCTCTGGGCCATGCGCGAACGGCCGCTCGCGACGACTTGCCACGCCCCTCGGGCGCGAAGCTAGCTCGCCGCGCAGACAGCCGGCGGCGGCCGGACCGCCAGCGCGCGAGCGATCAGCAGACCGCCATGCGGCGCCGATGCGAAGCGACGCTCGCCATGGGGCACACATGCGCGGAGTCTCGGCCAGCGCACGCCTCGCATGGACATCCCGCCGAGCATCCGCTCACCGGGATAGCGGCGCATCAGCAGTGGCACAGCGATTGCGAGCGCCGGCACGAGACACAGCGCGTTCGCGTCGAGTGCCACCAGCGCCACCAGCGCGAGCGAGAGAGCCGCAAGCGCGAGCATGGCCACAACAGGGGAACCGCCGCCGAAGCCGCGCTTCTCGCGCAGGCCCATGCCGCACATCGAAAAGCAGCCCTCTGGGTTCGTCAGAGCCGACACGTCCACCCGAACTCTACTCCTGCGCTGAGCAGGAGAGCCGCGCTTGTGGCTCAGGTGCCGACGGCAGAGAGCAGCCACAAGCCGAAGCTGGTGAACGCCACCATCACAGCCAGCATCCAGTATTGAGAGCGAATCGCCTGCTGCCCGTCGCGGTACATGCCAAGCGCGCGATCGTGGGCAAGCACAAGCCCACCGACGTGACCGGCCACCAGCGCAGCGACCTGCACGTACCAGATCGCGGCAAACGAGACGATCGAATAGTCGATCTGGGAAGCGCTCGTGCCGAACAGGTTGGAACCGTTGCCGAGCGGGTCGGAGGCCAGGTAGCCGATCGCCTGGCCCTGCCAGATCAACAGGGAGAAGTAGTGCGCGAGCACATACGCAAAGCCGATCGGCACGAGCGTGTGGACGAATGCACGGCTCAGCTCGTCTGTGCTGAAGCGAGGGCTCACGCTGCCCACGCCGAGGATCCCGAGCCGGTAGACGCCCGCCACGAGCGCCACGCACAGCAGCAGCCCCACCGAGTAGGTCAGCTCGAACGCGGGTGTGAAGCTGAAGCCGAGATCGCCGAACAGGCTCTGCAGGCTCGGCTCGGAGTTGCGCCACACCCCGCCGTTGCTCAGGCCGTCGAATGTGGTGGTCCCGATCACCGTGCACACGAGCGCCACCGTCCCCGGGCCGACGGGCATGTCGGGCAGGCCGCTCAGCAGCCTGCGTGCATAGACGACTCCATCCTCGTCATGACAGAGCGCAGAGATGCGGGAGAGCAGTTTGAAGTAGACGCCGAACCCGTCTCCCCCGCGCTCCCACTGCTCGACCCCGAACAGCATCATCCCGGCGAGCATCGCCAGGAAGTAGGCAAGCGACAGCGCGGCGAGCGTGGCGGGATGGTCACGATCGGCCGGCACATACACGAGCTCGAGCCAGGCGAAGCCGATCAGCCCGGCGACGGCTGGCCACACCCCGAGCTTGCCCGGGTAGCGCAGCGGCGGCTGCTCGAAGGCCCGCGGCGCGGCGCGCCGGCCGACCCACCTGATCGCCCGCGCGCACGAGAGCCACGGGTTGAACGCCCTGAAGACGTCGCCGAACAGCACGCTGGCCACCGGCACCCCGATCCAGAACACCACATAGATGAAGGTCACCGACAGGTTCGCGTTGGGCACCTGGGCTCCCGCAAAGCCTGCATATACCACGAGAACGAACAGGAATATCCCAAAAACACTCGCCAGCCTCACAACCGCCACGGGCATCCTGAACAGCCGGCTGCGGTGCTCGCTCTGCAATTGCGGACGCGTCCACAGCGTCGAGAGCGCCACGAACGAGACCACCAGCACGATCGCGGCGGTCCAGCTGAACAGCCACACCGGGATCGGCAGGTCTGCCTTGCCAACGATCCCGTGCGCGGAGGCGCCCGCCGGGAACAGCAGCGCCGCGACGCCGAGGCCGCCGAGCGCGACAGCCCATCTCCCGGACGCAACGGCCCGTCTCGACAGTCCCAGCCCGTCCCTGCGGAGATGCGCCCTGGGCGGCAGCAGACGACGCGTGGGGTACATGCGCGCGCCAGTCTACGTCACCCACGCTCCTCCCCCGCCGGTTGTCGCAACCTGCTTGACCGCCGGTCGCGCTTGCTTGCCTGCCGGTTGCCGCAACCTGCCTGCCACCGATCATCGGTGCTGCTCCGGTCCGCCTACCGCAGGCTCGCTGACGTCGTAGGCTGCAATCCTGGTGCCCACCGACGTGCTCGCCACATCGACCGCCCTGCAGGCGCTCATCCAACTCGGCCCGCTCGCCCTGCTGGGCTTTGCCTACGCCAGGCGCGTGCAGACGCTCGGGCGCCAGCGCCGGCCCGTGCCCGGCTGGCGCCAGGCCTGCTTCTACGGCGGTTTCATCACGATCGGCGCTGCGCTCACCTCGCTCGGCAACGACAGCCAGGAACTGCTCACCGCCCACATGGTCGAGCACCTGCTGCTCGGTGACATCGCGGCACTGCTGATCGTGCTCGGCTTGACCGGTCCACTGATCGCGCCGATCCTGCGCGTCGGGATCTTCGACCGCCTGCGGATCCTCGCCCACCCGCTGATCGCATTTCCCCTGTGGGCGATCGATCTGTACGTGTGGCACCTACCCACGCTCTACGAAGCGGCCCTGCGCCACTCCTGGGTACACGCGCTCGAGCACGCCATGTTCCTCGGCTTCGGCGTCAACATGTGGATGTGCCTGTTCGGCCCGCTGCCAATGCCGAGCTGGTTCGGCAATCTGGCCAAGCTCTGCTACATCGTCGCGGTACGCCTGACCGCCACGGTGCTCGGCAACGTGTTCCTGTGGTCGGGCACCGTCTTCTACCCGTTCTACACCCACGGCGACGCGGTGTGGCACGTCTCGCCGATCGCCGACCAGAACCTCGCCGGCGCGGTGATGATGGTCGAGGAGAGCATCCTCACCCTGTGCCTGTTCTGCTGGCTGTTCCTGCGCACCGCCCGCCAGGGAGAGGAACGCCAGGACCTGCTCGACTTCGCCAACGCCCGCGGCTGGCCACTGAGCGAGGAGCGCGCCACACGGGCCGTCAGCGCCGGACGGGGCCCCGCGCTGCGACGGCGCATGGAAGAAGAGCAGCCGCTGACCTCACCGCGAACAGGGCAGCCGCTGGGCTCACCGGAACAAGAGCAGCCGCCGGCCTCGCCGCAAGGCTCACCGGAACAAGAGCAGCCGCGGGCCTCGCCGCGAACAGAGCAGCCGCTCAGCTCGTCGCGAGCAGAGGCGCGTCGTGCACGATTTCCCGGGGGTTGAAGTTGGCCGCATACAGCGTCGTGACCTTTCCCTGAGCGCTCACCCCGTATACAAGCCCGCTGTGATTGACCAGTTGCGGCTGTTCGACGTCCTGCTTGGCGCCGACCCCCCACGCCTTCCACACCCGCGCCAGTTCATTGGCTGAGCCGATCAGGTACTTCATGCGCCCCGTCATCCCGTGGCGCTTGAGGAACACGGCCACCGCCTTGGGAGTGTCGCCACGCGGGTCCACCGACACCGCGATCACCTGCACCTTCGATGCCTTCGCGGCTCCCATCGCGTTCAGCGCCACGCCCAGATTGGACGCGATGATCGGGCACACGTCCGGACATTTGGTGTACAGGAACGTGAGCAGCACCGCCTTGCCCCTGTACTGGTCGATGTTCACCCGTTCACCGCTGTAGTTGCGCAAGGACAGCGGCGGCGCGTTCTCCGCAGGTATCGCTTCCGAGCCACTGTACTTCGAGGACGCCACGCTGTGGAGGTTGCCGGAGCTTGGATGGGAGCTGCCGCTGCCGCCGCTGGTCAGCAGCGCCACCCCGCCGGCGATCACCAGGATCACCACGAGCGCGAGCACCACCCGCGGATTCAACCCTCCGCCGGATGGCGGCTGTCCCTCGCTGGACGGCGGCTCAGGAGGCTCAGCCGTTGGCGACTGCTGCGTGGCCATAACCACCCGAACCTATCACCACAGGCGATGACAGAGCGTCGCTTGTGGAACACCGCCTCGGCGCCTACCGCATTCCTCCTCGCCGCTGCCTGGCTACAGTCATGGCCTGCCGCTTGCCGGCGTCCCCGACCAGACACGAGCACTGGAGGAGCAAATGCAGGTTGAGTGGTTCGGACAGTCAGCCTTCGCCCTCACCGCGCCGGAGGCGAAGGTCTTCATCGACCCTTTCGGCGACCTCTCCCCCCTCACGGGGCGCGGCATGAAATTCGACTACCCCGCGATCGAGGCAGGCGGAGTCGACCTGCTGCTCGTCACCCACGAGCACCTGGACCACAACAGCGTCGAGACGATCCCAGGCGAGCCGGCGGTCCTGCGCTCGACCGCCGGACGGCTCGAGTCGCCGATCGGGGAGGTGCTGGCGATCGCCTCAGAGCACGACGAGCAGGCCGGCACCCAGCGCGGCTCCAACACGATCTTCTGCTTCACCCTCGAGGGGATTCGAGTGGCCCACTTCGGCGACTTCGGCCAGAGCGAGCTGCGCCCCGAGCAGGCCGAGGCGGTCGGCGAGGTCGACCTACTGATCCTGCCGGTGGGTGGCGGCCCCACGATCGGCGCCACCGCGGCTGCTGCGATCGTGGAGCGCCTTGGCCCGAAGTGGGTGGTGCCGATGCACTACCGGACCCCCCGCATCAGCTTCCTTGAGACCGCGGAGGAGTTCCTTGAGCTGATGCCACGAGTCGAGCGCGTGCAGACAGCCGTCTTTCAAACGGGTGAGCTCCCGGCGGACGAGGCCCCGATCGTCGTGGTCCCCGCCGCGCCGTGAGCCCTTGGCGGCTCAAACAGCCGCCAGCTCCCGCACCTGGGTGATCCGGACGCTGTTGCCCGAGGGGTCGCGAAAGCCCGCGTCGATCCCATAGGGCCGATCCTCGGGCGTTTCGGTGAACTCCACGCCGCGAGCCCTCAGCTCCTCATAGGAGGCTCGGCAGTCGTCGGTCGTGAGGAACACCGTGCCGGCGAAGCCCTTCGACATCAGGTTGCGCACCTCCTCGGCCGTGTCGGCGTCCATCACCGGTGGGCCGGGAATCGCCATCAGAGCAATCGCGACGTCGGGCTGTCCAGCGGGTCCCACGGTAAGCCAGCGGAAGTCGCCCATTTCGGGGAGCGTCGCGTCCATGCGCACCTCGAATCCGATCTTCTTCGTGTAGAACTCCAGCGCCTCCTCCTGGTCGTTCACCCACAGGTGTGCATTGGCGATCCTGATCATGGGGTCCTCCTGTGTTCGGGATGGGACGGTCGCCAGTCATGCTAGGTCCGCTCGGGGGCCCCGTCTTCTCGAAACGTGCGGTGTTGCGGGCGGCGGTAGGCGCGCACCACGCACCCCGGGACCTGCGCCTGGCGAGAGGCCGGCGGGAACGCGGCGCGGTAGGCCGTTGGTGAGACCCCATAGGTGCGAGTGAAGCTCGTGGTGAAGGAGCCGACGCTCCGCAGACCCACCGCCAGGCAGATCTCGAGGACCGAGCGATCGGTGTTCTGCAGCAGCGTCGCGGCCCGCTCCAGACGCCGTGTGAGCAGATAGGCGTGCGGCGACTCGCCGAACACCCGACGGAACTCGCGGCTGAAATGGGCACGAGAGAGGCCGGCGGCGCGGGCCAGGTCATCGACCTCCAGGGGTTCGAAGTAGCGGGCGTCGGCCAGATCCTTCGCGCGCAGCAGGTGGCGGGCGGGCGGAGCGAAAGCCATCTCGACCCATTATCGCGCGAGGGCTATCGTCCACTGGATGTCAGGATCCTCGCGTCTGGACGCCCCGGGCTCGCCTCCCGAGGATCGGCAAAGCCCCGCGCCGGCCAGCGTGAGCGATGAGCTGCAGCGCTGGCTCTCAGGTGATGCCAAGAAGACTCTCGGCAGCCTGATCGAGCTGTTCGAGGAGAAGAGCTTCGCGATCCTGTTCGTGTTCCTGCTCGGCGTGCCGGCGCTTCCACTGCCGACCGGCGGAGCCACCCATGTCTTTGAGATCATCGCCATGCTGCTGGCGCTCCAGCTGATCGCCGGGCGCAAGCAGATCTGGCTGCCACAGCGCTGGATGGGACTCGAGCTGGCGGGCGAGAAGCAGCAGCGCTTCATCGCCGCGCTGATGAAGATGATTCGCCGCCTCGAGCGCATCTCTCGCCCTCGCCTGCGCTTCCTGTTCGGTCACCGCCTGAGCAACATCGTCTTCGGTCTGCTGGTGCTCGGGGGCTCGCTCGGCGCGTTCCTGGCGCCGCCGTTCACGGGTCTTGACACCCTGCCGGCGCTCGGCGTCGTGCTGCTGTCGCTCGGCATGCTGCTCGAAGACCTGCTCGTCGTGGTCGTGGCGCTCGTGGTCGGTGTCGCGGGGGTGGTGCTGGAGGTGGTGCTGGGCAGCGCGGCGATCGGCGGCGTCGAAAAACTCTTCTAGGCCCACATCCGCCACGATGCAGGTGGATGCCCCCACCTCGGAACCTCCTGAATCTGAAGGCCCTCGAGAAGGGCTTTGGAAGCCGATCGGTGCTGCACGACATCACGCTCGGTGTCAACGCCGGGGAGCGGATCGGCATCGTCGGGCGAAACGGCGACGGCAAGTCCACCCTGCTGCGCCTGATCGCCGGAGCGGAGCAGCCGGACGCGGGCGCCATCACTCGATCGGGCGATGTCGATGTGGCGCTGCTCGGCCAGCGCGACGAGCTCGACGAGCACCTGACGATCCGCGAAGCGCTCGTAGGACAGCGCGCGGATCACGAATGGGCCGCCGACAGGACGTTTCGGAGCGTGCTAGACGGGCTCCTCGGCGGTGTGGAGCTGCGGCGGTTTCCCGCGGGCATGAACACGCCCATCGCCGGCCTCTCCGGAGGCGAGCGGCGGCGCATCGCGCTGGCGCGTCTGCTGCTGGACGCGCCTGAGCTGCTGCTGCTCGACGAGCCGACCAACCACCTCGACGTGGAAGGGGTCGATTGGCTCGCCCACCACCTGGCCGCGAGACGAGGATCGATGCTGGTGGTGACCCACGATCGCTGGTTCCTGGATGCGGTCTGCACCGCCACCTGGGAGGTCTCCGACAGAGCCGTCCATCAATATGAGGGCGGCTACGCCGCGTTCGTGCTCGCGCGCGCCGAGCGCGACCGTCAAGAGGCCTCACGCGAGGATCGTCGCCGGCAGCTGCTGCGCAAGGAGCTCGCGTGGCTTCGACGCGGCCCGCCCGCGCGAACCACGAAGCCGAAGTTTCGCGTCGAGGCCGCAAACGCGCTGATCGCTGACGAGCCGGAGGTTCGCGACCGCGCCGAGCTGTTGCGCTTTGCGAGCTCACGCCTGGGAGACAAGGTGCTCGATGCCCTGAACGTCTCGCTGGCGCTCGGCGCCCGCAAGCTGCTGAACGCGGTCACCTGGCGCCTGGGACCGGGCGATCGCGTGGCGCTCGTCGGTGTCAACGGCTCGGGCAAGAGCTCGCTGATGAGGCTGCTCGCCGGTGAGATCGAGCCCACTTCGGGGGAGATCCAGAAGGGCGCCACGGTGAAGCTGGCACACCTCTCCCAGGAGAATGCCGAGATCCCCGGAGACTTGCGGGTGCTCGAGTCCCTGGAGCAGGTGCGCGGCGCCGCCACCCTCAGCAGTGGACAGGAGATCACCGCGGCGATGCTCTGCGAGCGCTTCGGCTTTCGCGGCGAGAGGGCCCGCACGCTGGTGGGGGATCTCTCTGGCGGAGAGCGGCGACGGCTCACGCTGATGCGCCTGCTGATGGGCGGGCCGAACGTGCTGCTGCTGGACGAGCCCACCAACGACCTCGACATCGACACGCTCACAGCGCTCGAGGACCTGCTCGACGGCTGGCCCGGAACGCTCGTGGTGGTCAGCCACGACCGCTATTTCGTGGAGCGAGTCTGTGACAACGCCTACGCTCTCGACGCCGCCGGCGGCCTTCGTCACCTTCCCGGCGGGATCGATCAGTACCTGGAGCAACGCCACAGCTCAGAGCCCGCCGCAGCGCCGAGCCCGTCGCGGAAGGATGGCCACGGTGGCGGAGCGGCGGTGCGAGCCGCCCGCAAGCAGGCTCAGCGCTCTGAGCGGGAGGTCACCCGCCTGGAGCGGGCCATCGAGCGGCTTGGCGCACGCGAGCGGATCCTGCACGAGGAGATGGCGATGAACGCGACCGACCACGACCGGCTGGTGAGGCTCCAGGGCGAGCTGGAGGAGATCGTGGCCGAGCGCGAGCAGCTGGAGACGGAGTGGCTGGAGACATCCGAGTCGCTTGAGAGCTGACCTCGGCCATGCGTCATCGCGGGGCAGTGGTGACCGTTGCGAAGCCCTGAACAGCGAGGCCCTGAACAGCGAGGCCTCGGCGACAACAGTTAGCTGATCCACGGCCGCGGGCGCCCGCGGCGCAACCCGGGCCGGAGGGGCCTGGGCCGTACAGTGACTAAGGTCTCAGCTCATGACCTGCACCACTCCGCAGAAATGACCTACGTCCCTCCGCAAAAGACTCTCGAGCGCTACGCCTCCGTCCTGATCGACTTCGCCCTGGGCGGCGGACAGGGAATCAAGCCGGGAGAGGTTGTGCGAATAGCCGCCCCTGAAAGCGCCAAGTCGCTCTATGCCGAGCTGCGCAAGGCGGTGTGGCGCTCCGGCGGGCACGTTATCGGCGCATACGAGCCAGACGACGATCGCCAGACGAACTTCTCGCGCGACTTCTATGACCTGGCCAGCGAGGACCAGCTCGACTACTTCCCGGCGCGCTACATGCGCGGGCTTATCGACGAGATGGATCATCAGGTGTCGGTCATCGGCGACAGCGATCCCCATGCGCTCGAGTCGGCCGATCCGGCCCGGATCATGCGCCGGGGAGAGACCATGCGACCGCTGCTGGACTGGCGCAACGAGAAGGAGAACGCCGGCCGCTTCAGCTGGACGCTCGGCCTGTACGGCACTCCCGCGATGGCAGCGGAGGCGGGCATCGGGATCGAGGAATACTGGGAGCAGATCGTGCACGCGTGCTTCCTTGACATGGAGGACCCGATCGCCCACTGGCGTGAGATCGGACAGCGACTCGACGAGACCCGCCGGCGCCTTGACGCGCTCGACATCGAGCAGGTCCACGTGCAGGGCGAGGATGTCGATCTGCGCGTGAGGATCGGCGAGCAGCGACGCTGGCTGGGAGGGCGCGGTCGCAACATCCCGAGCTTTGAGATCTTCACAAGTCCCGACTGGCGCGGCACCGAGGGCTGGATCCACTTCAACCAGCCGCTCTACCGCTATGGGAACCTCGTCAAGGGCATCCGGCTCGCGTTCGCCGACGGCCGCGTGACGCAGGCCGGCGCAGATGAGAACGAGCGTATCCTCACCGAGATGATCGCCACGGAGGGGGCCGATCGGGTGGGTGAGTTCTCGCTCACCGACAGGCGCTTCTCGCGAATCACCCGTTTCATGGCCCACACCCTCTATGACGAGAACGTCGGCGGTCCGTTCGGCAACACCCACATCGCGCTCGGCCGCTCCTACCAGGACGCGTATGCGGGCGACCCCACGACGGTACAGACCGAGGGCTGGGAGCGGCTTGGCTTCAACAGCTCGAGCGTCCACACCGACATCGTCTCCACCACCGATCGCCTGGTCACCGCCAAGCTGCGAGGCGGCGGCGAGCGGGTCATCTATCGCGACGGCGAGTTCCAGCTGGACTAGCCCCCCGGGGCTCCTCGGCCCCCGGCTAAAGTCATTGGCTTGCAGCTCGCAGCCGCCACACGCGCCCGACCGAGCTCGCCCAGCTCCGACAGCTACAAGTGGATCGCGCTCTCCAACACGACGCTGGCGGTGCTGCTGGCGACGCTCGACGCCTCGATCACCCTGATCGCGATGCCCGACATCTTCCGCGGCATCAAGCTCGACCCGCTGGTTCCCGCGAACAGCTTCTATCTGCTGTGGATGATCCTCGGATACCTCGTGGTCTCGAGCGTTCTGATCGTCAGCCTCGGGCGCCTCGGGGACATGTTCGGCAGGGTCCGGATCTACAACCTCGGCTTCGTCATCTACACGGTCGCCTCGCTGCTGCTCGCCGTCGACTGGATGACGGGCAAGGCGGGCGCCACCTATCTGATCGTGTTCCGCATCGTCCAGGGCGTGGGCGGGGCATGTCTGCTCGCCAACGCGGCGGCGATCATCACCGACGCGTTCCCGGTCAACCAGCGCGGGATGGCGCTCGGAATCAACAACATCGTCGGGGTCAGCGGGATGTTCGTCGGATTGATCCTCGGCGGTCTGCTGGCTCCGATCGACTGGCGCCTGGTCTTCCTGATCTCGGTGCCCGTCGGCCTGTTCGGGACCGTGTGGGCCTACCTGAAGCTGGAGGAGCGCAGTGTGCCGCGACGGGCATCGATCGACTGGTGGGGCAACGTCACCTTCGCCCTCGGGCTCGTTCTCGCGATGGTGGCCGTGACATACGGGATCCGTCCCTACGCGGGACATCCCACCGGCTGGGGAAGCCCACGCGTGATCGCCCTGCTGGGCGCCTCGATCCTCTCGCTGTCGGCCTTCGTGATGATCGAGCGCCGCGTCGCCGAGCCGCTGTTCCG
>DATHPT010000051.1:0-7682 GCA_035483615.1 Solirubrobacteraceae bacterium
GATCGTCACCGTACCTCCCGCAGCAACACTCACAGGCAACGACACCCACGCACCCTGACTGAAATCACTAGACAACACAGCAGTCTGCCCATTCACAGTAATCGTCTCCCGACGACCAGCTTTATCCCAATCCACCGCATAGAAGCTGATGTTCCCGGTATAGGCGGCTTTGAGCGTCAGCTTAACCTGCACCTGGTTTGGAGATGTATAAGCGGTGGCATTGCGTGTCTGTTGACCGGGATCAGAAAGAGCTCGAGCATCAGTCGTATTTGTCGCCCACTGGAAGCGTGTGCCTTGGGCAAGGTTCAAGGTGCCTTCAGGTATATATGAGAGATCGCCTGCAGTGCCACCCCAGCCTGCCAGGTCGTAACCACTTGATCCCACTCCTCCGACCCAGCCGCCTTTCGAGAGTTCTTGTCCCGTAATTGCTGGCGGAGCGCCGGTGGCTCCCAGAAATACACCTGAGAGGACTGCGTTCACACCAGCTACCCTCGCGACAGCGATCGTTACTGTGCCTCCTGCCGACACATTGATCGGGAACGAGGACCAAGCTCCCTGACTGAAGTCCGAGTTAAGTAGAACCGTGCGCGGACCTGAGCCATCATCCACCGTGAATGACTCTTGTCGACCTAGTTTTGTCCAATCGATTGCATACAAGTGCAGGTTTCCGCTGTAGGCAGTGGCAAAGCTGAGCCGCAGCTTGATCTGATTCGCGTCATAGTAAGCCGCGGCAGCCCTGGTTAGGCCATCGGGTCCTTGCAAAGCACGTGGGTCGGTCGTACCGCCCCATTGGAATCGGCTTCCCTGCACCAGGCTCGCTGTCACACCCGGCATGTTCGACAGATCTTGCGTTCCATCCCAGTTCGCCAGCAGATACCCCGCCGAGCCGACCTTCCCGACCCAGGATCCCTGCGGTTCCTGCTGTACCGGTTCAGGCGCGGTCGGCCAGCTGCTAGCCGCCGTATAGGTGCTCGCCGCCGTCGGCACGCTCGTCCACCCCGACTGGATCCCGCCGTAGGAGGACCCCACGCTGGGGACACCCGTAAGCGGCGCGTTGACCGCTTCGGCCCCGGAGTTCTGCACCGTGACCCGGTTGCCTTCGATGTACCCGCTGACGTTGCTGGCGTTGGCCTTGCTCCAGGCCTGCTGCTCGGCCAGCAGCTGCCCGATCTGGGCCATGGTCAGCTGTTCCATCGAGACGTTGAAGTACTGGTTGTACTCCGCCAGCAGCGGGTTCATCACCGAGTAGAACAGTCCGTCGCCCTGTGAGGGCAGTGTGGCTGGAGGAGTCCCGGTGGTGGGCGGCCCAGGTGGCGGGCTGCCCATCAGGTTCGGCTGGTGGAAGTAGCTCGGGCGTGGGTCGTTGCCCATCACGTGCTGGAACATGTTCGTGTCGACCGAAGCGACGATTTCGGCGAAGTTGACCGGTTTCGTCTCACAGGTGTTGGTCGGCGACGCGACGCATTTGCCGCCTTCGGCGACAGGCGTGTACACGTTGTTGAACTCGTCGACCTCCTGGGCCTCGGTGGAGACGTTGTAGTAGATGTTCGTCGGGTAGCGCGGGACCGCTCGGGCAGACCCGTCGAGGAATGTTTCTCCGTCCGCGAACGCCGGGGTTGTGCTGCCGGGGATCGTCGGGTCCGGATAGGGCTTTGAGGCATCCGAGCCGAAGTATTGGATCCCGACCCCCGCGAACGCCGGGATCAGATTCGGGTTCTGCGGGTAGGGGTTCTCGAACGCTTCGTTGGCGGCCGGCGGTCCCGCAGATGTCGTGCCTTCGCCGCCGTTGTCGGTGAAGGTCTGCTCGAGCGCGCCCCCGTTGGTGACTTCGGTTTTGATGACTTCTTTGCTCGCGTTGGTCGGATCGCCGAACCAGCTGTTCGGCGGCGCTTCACTCGGCGCCGGCGAGGTGGCGATCAGCTTCCATTCGGTGGTGCCCACCTTCTGGCGGTAGATCTTGAACTCCGCGGCATGGCAGACAGCCGCCCAGGTAAGTGTGATCGCTCCGGTCGAGCTGTTCACCGTGACCGGCGCAGACTCGCTGGCCAGCGACTGTCCGCCGCCTGTGGTGAAGTCGTCGGTGACCGCGTAGATGTAGCTGCCGGCCGCCAGCGTTCCGCTGGTTTCCGCGACTTCGGCGCTGTCGAGGTCCGGCGGGTCGACCGCGCCCGGGTTACCCGGGATCAGGTTCGCCAGGCCGGAGTGCTCGCCGGTGACGATCGCGGAGGGGTTGTCATTGCCGTAGGCCGCCGTCGGTTCTTTGCTCTCGGTCAATCCGAGCGCGGTCGCGGCCCAGCTGTTGTTCTGGTTGAGCTCGGCTTCGATGTAGCTCTGGGTGGCACAGCCGATGTCGATGTTCGGGTGATCCCATGTGTGGCTGATCCAGCCGAACGAGTTCTTGTATTTCACGAATTCCGCCAGCAGCGGATCGGTGCCCGTCGTCGAGCCGCCGCCGGAGGTTGTTTCCCCGGGTCCCCCGCCGCCTCCACCGACCGTGGTCTGATGGTTTTCGGCATAGGACACGCTGCCGCCGCCGTTGAACAGCATGTCGATCCGGAATTTGTTTTCCTGAGACCAGTTGGCTGCGTAGGCGACGTCGGCGGGCACCTCGCGGATCGCGTCTTCGGGATTGAAGTCGGTCGCGTGGGTCGCGGTGTCCCACGAGTCGTCGTACAGGAAGTTGTCGTCGATGTGCGCCTCGTAGTAGTTGCGCTGATCGCCGAAGTAGACCCCGCGCGTGACCCAGTTCAGCGCGCCGTGGCGCAGCAGCTCGGCCTGCAGCTGGTTGGCGTTCTCGTTGAAGGTCTCGACCATTTCCTGGACGCCGTTCGGGTGCGTGTAGACGCCGGCGAGCGCCGAGCCTCCGGGACCCGTGAGCAGCGTGGTGAAGCTGGCGCCCGTCGCCTGAACGCTCAAGGGGGTCGCCTGATAGCCGAACGTGCCGGTGTCCATCGCCACGGGCCCCTTCAGGTAGGGGAAGATCGCGTTGCCTTCGGTTGTGAGGGTCCCCTGCACGCCGTCGAGCGCACCGGAGGTGGTCGGGCCGTTCAGCCCATAGGTCGGGCTCGGGAAGGTGTCGCCGGTGATCTGGCGCACGTTGAATGCCTGCTCGTACTCTTCAAGCGCCGTCCATTCGGTCTGCGAGAGCGTGGAGGTGCAGGTTTCCGCGCACACAGGCAGCGCGGCGACGGACACGATGACCGCCTGATACTTGGCCTCCTGCGTGCCGTTCGGGAGCGTGTCCGAGAGCGTCGCTGCCGTGATCGGCGCGTGCCCGGAAGATGTGATGATCGTTTCGAAGGGAACGCCCTCGCGCTGCAGCGCCGCCTGCCAGGACATCAGGTCCGGCTCGGTGGAGGAGGTTCCGAGCACCAGCACCTTCATGTCGATTCGCTGGGCGGCTCCCGCCATGGCGGGAGCAATCGCGGCCGAAGCGGCTGCGATCGAGACGACGGACATCAGCATTGCAAGCAATCGGACCGTCGATTTCCTCAGCACCTCGAACCTCTTTCCCTGGACACCATCTTGTAGATCGAAACCTGTGCTCATCGTTTTCATGCCACGCTCTGGACGAGCTCGGAAGGCGTCTCATCGCCGACGGACGCCCCGTCAGCCGCCTCGGCAGTCGTCGCTGCCAGACGCCCGGAGGTGACGGTCTCGCCGGGGCGACTGTGAATGTCGCCGGCGAGAGCGCCCAGCCTCCCGCGTATCCCTTGCATCGCCTGCTGGACCTCCTGGCAGGCCTGCATCAAACCGTCGCGCACAGCCATGCACTCTGTGATCGCCTGCGTGGCGTCGGCCACCTGCGCGGACTCTCCGGCCTGTCGATCGGTGGATTGCGGTCTGAGCGAGCGCATCCGTTCGATCACGTGACCGGCGTCGGCGGGACGGTGACGCTCGACCTTCAATTGCGCGTTTTCCTCGCGCAGGAGCGCCAGCTCCGTTTCGAGATCGCTCGTTGCCGCCGTGTCGCCGGATGAGGTCGCTCCGTCGGAGACCCCCATCCGCAACAGTCGCGCGACCGCCGCGCGGCGCCTCTGCGCAGCGGCGCGCTGCGAGGTCGGGGCCGGCGTGGCCTCCTGCTTGACCGGATCGCCGATCACCGCAGACGCTTGCACGTCTGGCGGCGGGCATCCTGCCTGCTCAAATCTATTCGCTTCCATGCTGAACCTGTGCCCGTCTTACTGGTCGGAGCTTTCACCGACCTTCCCCTGCATTGAGCAAGCCACGGATTTCGAACCGGGCTCGGCACAGAGCGGAGAAGGGCTCGGTGCTGTGCTCACTGAGTGTCTTGGTTTTGGCCCAGATACCCAATGGTCCGGGTGCCCCATCTTGCGTTCAGGCGCCTGAACGCAGGCTCCGCACGGGTCCTACCAGCAGGGTTCGAACGTGCCTCCGGCGAGGTCCAGATCGAAGCGAGCGCCCATGATTCCCGCTCGGTTGTCAGCTGCGCAGAAGGCGCCTGAGGATCCATACTCGGCGTTGAGAACCGGCTTGCCCGCTCTCAGATACGCCCGGAAGCTGTCGCATTCGCGGTACTGGTTGCACTGCTCGGTCAGAGCCCCATCGAAATGAGACTCGAGCTGGGGGGTCTGCTCACCGTCGTTCTTCTGGAACACCGCCATCCCCAGCGAATGGACCTGGCCGGCGACCCATCTGTCGTAGGTCAGCTGCTGGGCCGCGATGATCGGGAAACCGGGATTGTTTTCATAGCTGTCGATGTTGTCCGGCTCGACGGCATCGAACCCCTTGCGTCGACACATCTGCAAGCGCGCAGTCATGATTGGCTTCAGGACGGCCAGCCTGCGTACGTCGAGCCAGCGCTCACCGGGCCAGCCTTCCACGCCGCTGCCCAGAACCGAGGCGGGGAAGCGGCTCGAGTCAGAACGACCCTGCTCGTAGGTCCCCACGTCGATGTAGCAAATCGCCCGCTTGCCACCGCGGTGCAACTGCGCCACCTCCGCCGCACTTGTGTCGAATCCATCGATGTCATAGGCCGCGACCGGCCTGTCGTTCTTGATGGTCCCCTGCAGCTGCCAGTACCAGGTGAGGCGCCGCGAAGGGATCCAACGGCGAGCGGCCGCGTGGGGGGAGCTTGGAGCGTTTGTCGGGTGGGATGCCCGCAGAGCCACCGCCAGCCCGCCGAACACGAGCGCCAGCGCCGTAGCCGCCAGGCCTGCTACCAGCAGGGTTCGAACTTCGACCCGTCGAGTTCGAGGCCGTAGCGCGCGCCCATGATTCCTGCCGCGTTGTCGGCGGCGCAGAAGGCGCTCGTGGAGAGTTCGTACTCCGCGTTCAGGACCGGCTTGCCCGCCGTCAGATATGCCTGGAAGTTGCTGCATTCGCTGTACTGGTTGCACTGCTCGTCCAAGGCCCCATCGAAGTGGGGCTCGAGCTGAGCGGTCTGTTCACCGTCGTTCTTCTGGAACACCGCCATCCCGAGCGCATGGACCTCGCCGGCGACCCACTCATCGTAGGTCAGCTGCTGCTGGGCGCTCAAAGGAAAGCCACTGCCGTTTTCATAGCCGTCCATGTTGTCCGGCTCGACGGCATCGAAGCCCTTTTCCTTGCACATCTGAAAGCGCGCGGTCATGATCGGCTCGAGCGCGCTCAGGTTGCTTATGTCCAGCCACTGCTCGCCCGGCCAGCCCTGAACCCCACTTCCACGCACGGCCGCCGGAAAATTGCTCGAGTCGGGGCGACCCGGCTCGTAAGTGCCGACGTCGATGTAGCAGATCACATGCTTGCCCTGACCATGCAACGTCGACACCTCGGCGGCCGAGGTTTCGAAGCCGTCGATGTCATAGGCGGCGACCGGCTGGTTGTTGTTGATGGTCCCCTGCAGCTGCCAGTACCAGGTCAGCTGCTTCGGTGGGATCCACTGGCCGCTGCTCGTTCCGCCGCCTGAGCCTTCTGTGCCCCCACCGGTGCCTTCAGTGCCTTTCGAGCCTTCTGTCCCGCCAGTGCCTTCGGTCCCGCCGGCGCCTTCCGTGCCACCGCCTGAGCCTTCCGTGCCGCCACCGGTGCCTTCTGTGCCGCCAGAGCCTTCCGTACCACCGGAGCCGCCAGTGCCTTCAGTGCCTCCACCGCCTTCGGGCGCTTTGGAGCCTTTGGTGCGTTTGGTGCCTTTGCTGCCTCCGCCGGTGCTTTTGGGGCTTTCCGGCGCTTTGGGGCTTTCCGGCGCCTTGGGAGCTTCAGGAGCTCCAGAGCCGGCGCCTGAGCCAGTCGAGCCGACGGTGGCGCCGGTAGAGCCGCCGCCTGCGGAGAGACCGGGCGCCGCGCCGACAACGGGACCGACTGGAAGCACGGGAGCGCTCAACGGGGCGCCAACGACCGCGTTGCCGGCGGTACCTGGCTCCAAGACCTCAAAGCCGGTCGCCGCGCGGCGGAAGCGACGGATGGCCCCGCGGCGCCCACGAATGCGCTGCTCGCCGACGACGCGCAGCCGCCGACCGGCGGCTGCCGGCACGACGAACGTGACAAGGAAGCCTCCTCTCGAGCCGGCCCGGAAAGATGCGACGGGCCGACCGCCGAACAGCACGATCCCCCGCAGATGGGGACGAAAACCGTATCCCCGCACCGTGACCCGGGCCCCTGCTTGGGCGGATTGAGGAGCGATCGTCAACCGTGTACCAGGCCCGGATTGGGCGAGGGCCACACCGCAGATCATGAGGCCGGCGGCGAGCGCCGCAAGGCCTACGACAAGCCCCTTGACCCGGGGGGAGCGAGCACGCATGCGCAGAGAATGGCACATATTCAGGACACGAGGTTATGTAGACGTGAACATGGGTTATGTAAAGACAGGCGCAGAAACACGGTTCTGAAGCACAGGATCGGCAAGGACCCGGCGATGACTTGAGCCGGGCCCGCCGGACCCCAAGCGAGTGCAGCGTTGGGGACGCGCTGACGGACGCGCCCCCAACAACATCAGCCCGCTGCTACCAGCAGGGTTCGAACGTGGATCCGTCGAGTTCGAGGGCAAAGCGCGCGCCCATGATCCCGGACGCGTTGTCAGCGGCACAGAAGGTGCTCGCCGCCAGGCTGTACTCGGCGTTGAGAACCGGCTTGCCGGCCGACAGGTAGGCCTGGAAGTTGCTGCATTCGCTGTACTGGTTGCACTGCTCGTCCAAGGCCCCGTCGAAGTGGGGCTCGAGCTGAGCGGTCTGTTCACCGTCGTTCTTCTGGAACACGGCCATCCCGAGCGTGTGAACCTCGTTGGCGACCCACGTGTCATAGGTCACCTGCTCGGCTGCGGTGATCGGAAAGCCGGTCTTGTTTTCATAGCCGTCCATGTTGTCCGGCTCAACGGCATCGAAGCCCTTTTCCTTGCACATCTGGAAACGCGCGGTCATGATCGGCTCGAGCCCGCTCAGATCGCGCACGTCGAGCCACTTCTCCCCCGGCCAGCCGTTGGAGCTGCCCTCGGCCGCGGCGGGGAAGGACGCAAAGTCAGGACGGAAGTTCTCAGAGGTGCCCACGTCGATGTAGCAAATGACGCGCTTGCCCTGAGCGTGCAGCGCTGCCACCTCGGCAGCGGTGTTCTCGAACCCGTCGATGTCATATGCCGCGACGGGCTCATTGTTGTTGACGGTTCCTTGCAGCTGCCAGTACCAGGTCAGGTGCTGCGTCGGGATCCAGGTGGCGCCGGCAGAGCCGCCGGAACCGCCGGTCGAGCCACCCGT
>DATHPT010000052.1:0-25333 GCA_035483615.1 Solirubrobacteraceae bacterium
CAGCTCCTGGCGGGCGGCCTATCCATGGTGGCGGTGAGCTTTGCCTGGTACAGCACGATGATGCTGCTTCCCGCCGCCGATCGACCGTGGGTGGGGGACACAACCGACGACTCCTGGTTCTCGCTGATCTTCGGGGCCAACGGGCTCGGCCGCGTCTCGGGGGAAGGCGGCGGTGCTAGCCCTGGCGGCGGTGGGGGCTCCGGCGCAGGCGCCAACTTTGGCGGCGCCGCGGGACCGTTGCGATTGTTTAACTCGATCGTCGGAGGCCAGATCGCGTGGCTTGTGCCGCTGGCGGTGCTGGGGCTCGTGCTCGGGCTGTGGACGAGCAGACGCGCTCTACGCACAGACCTGCGTCGCTGCGCCTACTTGCTGTGGGGAGGATGGGCGGTGGTCTCGTGGGCCGTGTTCAGCTTCTCCAAGGGCATCTTCCACCCCTACTACACCACGGCGCTCGCTCCGGCTGTCGCTGTGCTCGCGGCAGGCGGTCTGGTGGCGCTGTGGGATCGCTCGCGCCGCTCCACCGGCTGGGCAGCCGCGCTGGCCGCAGCTTTGGCCGGCACAGCCCTGCTGTCATACGCGCTGCTCGGTCGTACAGCCGGCTTCGCGCCGCACCTGGGCTCGGCGGTGCTGGCTCTCGCCGCGGTAGCGGTCGGCTGCTTGCTGCTTGCGCGGATTGCGCCGATCGCAGCATCCGGGTTCGGACGCGGGCGGCTCGCCTGGCTGGCTGCGGTGGCCGGCCTGGTGGCGGTGCTGGCGGGACCGGCCGCATACTCGATCGCAACCGTCGGCAAACCGCTGAGTGGCGGCAACCCGCTCGCCGGACCGGCGAGCGCCGGCACTGGCTTCGGCGGCGGCTCGATCGGAGGCCCAGGGGGTGGCTCCCAACCGCGCCGAGGTGGGTCGTTCACCAGCGCCGCCGCGGGCGGGCCCCCACCGGGAACCGCGGGTGGATCCTTCGGCTACGGTCCTCCGCCCGCGGGAGCAGGCGCGGGGGGAAGCGGTCTGCCCGGCTCTCTTGGAGGCGTCCCATCGGGCCGGCTCAGCGGTGGGCCTGGACGCGCCGGCGCTGGACTCGCGCAGGCGGGACCGGGAGGCGCGGCCGTGAGCAAGGCTCTCGTCAACTATCTCGAGGCAACCAACACGGTGCCACCTATCTGGTCGCGGCGGTCGGATCCAGCACCTCCGGCGATATCGCGCTCCAGAGCGCCCGCAACGTCATCAACATGGGCGGCTTCATGGGCTCGGATCCCGCCCCGAGTCTTACTGAGCTGAAGCGCTTCATCGCCTCCGGCCAGCTCCACTATGTCCTGCTGAGCAGTGCGGGGCAGGCCGGTGGCCCGGGTGGTGACCCGGGCGGCCCCGGTCAGGGCAGCGTGAAGACCCAGGCCCGCGATGCTTGGATTCGCTCGCATGGGACGGTCGTCCGTGTGAGCGGGGTGAGCTCCAACACCGGGATGACCCTCTATCGCTTCTCCACGGGCGGCTAGAGCGAGCGTCGAGCAATCCACGCCTGGGCTGCCGGGGACAGCGCGATCCCGTCGGCCAGGCGTGGGTCTGCCACAGCCTCGCCGGCGAGGGCGCGCAGCGGGATCACCCCAGCCCACGCGTCGAGCTCGTAGTCCTCGTCATCGTCGAGGGGCGGGCCGCTGCGCAACTTGGCGGAGGCCTCCGTGAGCGGCAGCTCGAGCACCTGGATCGCCTTCAGCTCTTTCTGGGTAGGCGGACGCACCTCCGTCCAGCGTCCCGGCGCCAGCCGCTCGGTGAATGCCTCGATCGCCGTCATGCGCTCGGCCATGTCCTCGATCGGGGTAGCCTGCCCGAGCACCACCACCGAGCGGTAGTTGACCGAGTGGTGGACAGCCGAGCGTGCGAGCACGAGCCCGTCGAGCAGCGTCACCGTCAAGCACGCCGGCGCGCCCGCCGCCAATGCGCGAACGGTACGGCTGGCGCTCGAGCCGTGGAAGTACACGCTGTCGCCGACGCGGGCGTGCAGCGTGGGAATCACATAGGGCTGGCTCTCGACGGCGAACCCGACGTGTGCGACAAGCGCCTCGTCGAGGATCGCGTCGATCGTCTCACGGCTGTGATCGCCGCGGGCGGGCATCCGTCGTAGGCGGGTTCGCTCAGAGGAAGCGCCCCGGCGGGATGCCGATGGTTGCGATTGGGGCATAGGTTCGGCCATAGCCACACCCTACGCGTCGTTTGGCCTATTGAAAAGGGCCAAGTCAATATGAGAATCTAGGACCAGATGGATTTGCATCTCGATCTGTCGGAGGTCGCGGGCGTCTCGCTGCGAGCGCGCATGGAGGTCGCTCTGCGCGAGGGGGTTCGCAGTGGACGGCTCGCGCCGGGGAGCCGGTTGCCATCGACGCGGGCGCTCTGCGCTCAGCTGGGCGTCTCTCGCGGCGTGGTGGTGGACGCGTATGCACAGCTGGCCGCCGAGGGCTACCTCGAGACCTCGCGTGGAGGCGGGACCAGGGTCGCCCAAGCGGCAGCGTCACCCGGGCCGGTGGCCGCGAGTGTGGCGCCCGGTGCCGTCATCCGCTATGACCTGAACCCGTTCCGTCCTGCCCTGGACGGCTTCCCGCGGGGACCGTGGCTGTCTGCGCTGACGCGGGTCCTACGAAGCGTCCCCGACGAGCGTCTGGGCTACCCCGACCCAGCGGGGGCAAGTGAGCTGCGCACGGCGCTTGCCGTCTACCTCGGCAGGGCCCGCGGCGTGCGTACGACGCCTGAGCAGATCGTCGTCACCGGCGGTATGCGCCAGGGCGTGGAGCTGCTGTGGTGCGTGCTGGCGGCCGACGGCGCTCGCCGCGTCGCGCTCGAGGAGCCTGGCTGGCGTGGTATGAGCGAGACCGCCTCCGACGCGGGCCTGCACACGGTCCCGCTGCCGGTTGACGGGCACGGCTTGATCGTCGACCGGCTCGAGGGCGAGCGGGTCGATGCGGTCGCGCTTGCGCCTGCTCACCAGTATCCGACCGGCACGGTCCTCTCTGCGGATCGCCGCGTCGCGCTGGTCGCCTGGGCGAGAGCACGGGACGCGCTGATCGTCGAGGACGACTACGACGCCGAGTATCGCTACGACCGCCATCCGATCGGCTCGCTGCAGGGTCTCGCCCCCGAGCGCGTGGTGTACGGCGGATCCACCAGCAAGACGCTGGCTCCCGCTATGCGCCTTGGGTGGCTCGTGCTGCCGGCTGGACTGGCCGGGAAGGTCGCCGAGCGCCAGCGCAGGCGTGGCAGCATGCCGGCTCCGCTTCATCAGCTCGCCCTCGCCGACCTGATCGAACGCGGTGAGCTCGACCGCCATCTTCGCCGCCAACGGCGCCGTTACGGTCGCCGGCGTGAGGCGTTGCTCGACGCGCTCGCCCGCGAGCTGCCCGAGGCCCATGTCTCCGGTGCCGCCGCCGGCCTGTACATCGTGGTGGGTCTGCCCGAGGGCGTCCGCGAATCCCGGGCACTGGCCGCCGCGCGCTCGCATGGAATCGCGCTGGAGGGCGCTGGAGGACCGTCCCCCGCGCTGGTGGTCGGTTACGCGAACCTCGCCGACGACGCCGTGTCGCAGGCTGTGAGCGCACTGGCGCAGAGCATCCACGCCGCGCTTTGAGCGCCCCGCGACACGGCCCTCGAGGCCGACCTATGGGATCAAATTGACAGGCAGCGTCTTGAGCTGGTTGATGAACGGGGATTCAGCCATCCTGGGCTCGCCGGCGAGCGTCATTTTCGGATAGCGCTTCAGCGTCTCCTCGAACAGCACCCGCAGCTCCAGACGGGCGAGCGCCGTGCCAAGGCAGAAGTGGCGTCCGCCTCCACCGAAGGCCTGGTGCTCGGCTTCACGACGCACGTCGAAGCGGGTGGGCTCCTCGTAGCGCTCCTCATCCCGGTTGGAGGAGACGTACCACATCACCACCTTGTCTCCCTTCTTGATCGGCTGGCCGCCGAGCACGGTGTCGCAGGTGGCGGTTCTGCGGAAGTGGGGGAACGCTGGGAACATGCGCAGCGACTCCTCGACGGCGCCTGGGATCAGGGATGGGTCTTCGAGCAGGAGCTCGCGCTGATCGGGGTTCTCGATGAGTGCGCGCATGCCGCTGCAGTAAGTGGCCTTCGTACTGTCGTTGCCTGCCGCAATGAGAAGGAAGAAGCCCATGATTATCTCGTGTTCATCGAGTTTCTGACCATCCACCTCGGCGTGCACGAGCACGCTCGTCAGGTCGTCGGTCGGCCGCGCGCTGCGCTCGGCGATCATCTGTTTGCAGCGCTCGAAGATCTCCGGGATACCGCGCTCCATGAGGTTCTTTATGCCGTCCGGGTTGAGATCGGTGTCGCCGGCTCCGAGCGTGTTCCCGGTCAGGTTCGACCAGATCGCGTCGTCCTCCTCGGGGATCCCCATGAAGCTGCCGATCACCCGCGACACGACCGGCTGCGCCACGTCCTGAACGAGGTCGCAGGTCTGCTGTCCAGACAGGCGGTCGAGGACCTTCACGACGATCGCACGGATCGCATCCTCATGGTCGGCGATCCGTCTCGGGGTGAATGCCGTCTGGAAGAGCGCCTTGATGCGGTCGTGCTTGGGTGGGTCCATGGAGATGAACATGCCGCTCATGACCTGAGCGGCGAACCCGCCAGAGATGGCGGTGAATCCACCCTTTTCAGAGGAGAAGGTGCGCCAGTCGCGGCTCACCGTCTGAATGTCCTCGGGCTTTGTGACAGACCAGAATCCGGTCTCGAACGGGTGGCCGGTGATCCGCTTGGTTCGATGGATGGGGCAGCTGCTGCGCAGCTCGCGGAATAGCTCGTGTGGCGGCCCCTCGCGCCACAGCTCAGCCTCAAGGACAAGCGTGTTCTCGAGATGTGTGCTCTCGAGATTGGTCTCTTGCGTCATCGGACCCCTCCTAGTCGCTGTAGAAGCAAGTCGCTGGATGCTACTGGTTAACGGGGCTCGGACATGACAACACCCTACTTGACCGTGCATCACAGTCAGGACTTAGATAGTCATGTCCAGAGGTGTCTCGTCGTGCCTATGTAGCTGCGTCGTCGGCTTCACGCGCCAAGGGAGCTGGGCTTTCGGCTCGGTCCTGCCCGGGGAATCCGGTGGACTGTCTTGATCTACCCGCGAAGTTGCCCACCAGCACGCCGATCACCGTCACCAGGTAGAGCTGGCCGAGCAGCATCTCCACGACCGCCAGCGCCCGGCCGAGGTGGGTCGCCGCGGTCAGGTCGCCGAAACCTGTCGTGGTGAGCACCGCAAAGCTGAAGTACACGATCTGGCTCGTGGAGGCATCTGCCTGCTGGGCGAAGTATTGAGTGCTGTCGACCTTTGAGACGAACCCGATGAGCCAGGCGAACACGAGCCCCAGCAGCAGGTAGAGCGTCAGCGCCCCGGCCACCGCCTGGGGGGTGACGCCGTGCAGGCGCACGAGTCGAAGCAGGCCACCGATCAGCGCCAGCGGGATCGCCATCGAGAGCAGCCCGCTGATCGCAAACAGCACTGCGTCTGGGAGCGCGCCCACGGCCTCGCCGATCACCGTCGCCGTGGTGAGCCCCAGGATCGCCATCGCGATCGGCCGTCTCACATTGGAGCGTGTGCGTGAGGTGGCGACGACCGTGAGCAGCGCCATCCACTGCAGCGCACATGAGACCGCCCGTGACCAGTTTTCCCCTGGCGCCACGATCACGAACACGAGCAGCAAGAGCGTCAGCAAGAAGACGACGCCATATCTGAAGCCCGCGTCGCTGTTCTCGAAGGACGCCATCGCACGCATGATTGTGGCCTACGGTCGGGCGGGAAAGTCTGACGCCGGCGCAGCGGGTCTCGGCTTGTCCACCGGGGGAGCCACGCTCATCAGCGCGATCGGCACTGCAAGTCCTGCCGAGCGTCGCAGCGTCGCGATTCTCCTCCCGGGTTGCACCGCGGCGCGGATCTCACTCACATGCTCGGCGAGCTGTTCCACCGTTCGATCGAGATCGCTCACGAGCAGGGCAAGGCCCCAGAAGCGGGCGGGGCCGCCGGCGGATCTCTCCCCGACATGCTCGGGCTCTTGGACGACCTCGAGAATTACCTCTCCGAGGCGGAAGAACGCCTGGCGGGGCGCTCCCGCGGGCGTCGGCTGCTCGCGAATGCGACGCAGGTCCAGGCCCGCGGACTGGAGCGCTCCTACGCTGCGGTCGAGCTCCGGTGACATCGCGACCACGTGATCGATCGCGCTTACGCCGTTTGCATGCTTCTCCGAGGTGACCGGAGCGGGGAGCTCGGAACGGGTGGTGGGCAGGCCGTCGAGCTCGTCGCTCGCGAGGCCGCGCAGCGACCATCCGATCATGCCCCGTCCGGCGGCTCGTCCGGCCAGCACGAGGCGAACGCCGCCGAGCTGAACGGTCCCGTCGATCACGGTAAAGCCGAGCGTCCGCCAGCGCTCGGGATCCTCAGCCAGCACGATCTCGTCGATCGTGGGTGCGACCTTCGAGTTCGCTTCGGCGATTGGGATTTCGGACTCAGTCACGGGGATCGGTCGGAGGAATCGGTCGGCCCGGGCAGCAATCGCGAGTCCTCGCGGCTAGGGCGTCAGCCTGACCGGCAGGGTCTTGAGCTGGTTGAGGAACGCCGACTCGACCGTCAGCGGCCTGCCGGCTATCTCCATGTTCGGAAAGCGCTTCAGCGTCTCCTCGAACAGGATGTTCAACTCCAGGCGCGCCAGCGCCGTGCCGAGGCAGAAGTGGCGCCCGCCGGCTCCGAAGGCCTGGTGCTCGGTGGTGCGGCGCACATCGAAGCGGTCCGGGTCCTCATAGCGCGACTCGTCGCGATTGGAGGAGGCGTACCACATCACCACGCGCTCCCCCGCTTTGATCTGCTTGCCGCCCAGCTCCGTGTCTTTGGTGGCGGTGCGCCTGAAGTGGGCGAACGCCGGGAACATGCGCAGTGACTCCTCGACGGCGCCAGGGATCAGGGATGGGTCTTCGAGCAGCAGCTCGCGTTGGTCGGGGTTCTCGATGAGTGCGCGCATGCCGCTGCAATAGGTCGCCTTGGTGCTGTCGTTGCCGGCCGCCACCAACAGGAAGAAGCCCATCACGATCTCGTGTTCCTCGAGCTTCTGCCCGTCCACCTCGGCGTGCACGAGCACGCTCGTCAGATCGTCGGTCGGGTGCTCGCGCCGCGCCGCGATCATCCGACCGCAGCGCTCGAAGATCTCCGGCACCTCTTTCTCCATCACGGCCTCGATGCCGGCTGGGTTGAGGTCGGGATCGCCCGCTCCGAGCGTCGAGTTCATCAACCGAGCCCAGGTCGCGTCGTCCTCCTCGGGGATCCCCATGAAGCTGCCGATCACCCGCGACACCACGGGCTGGGCCACGTCGTTGACGAGATCGCAGCTCTCGCGCCCCTGCAGGCCGTCGAGAGTTCTCACCACGATCTCGCGGATCGAGTCCTCGTGGGCGGCGATCCGCTTCGGCGTGAAGCCGGACTGGAACAGGGCCTTCACGCGATCGTGCTTGGGAGGGTCCATGCCGATGAACATCGCCCGTGTGAGCTCGAGCGGGAAGATCGCCGAGACCACGGTTATGCCGCCGAGTTCCGAGGAGTAGGTCTGCCAGTCACGGCTCACCGTGTGGACGTCCTCGGCGCTGGTCACCGACCAGAAGCCGCCCTCCTCCGGGAATTCGCTGATCTCTCTGGTCCAGTGCACCGGACAGCCCTGGCGCATGTCTTTGAACAGAGCCTGGGGCGGGCCCTCGGCCCACAGCTCACGCTCGAGCAGTAGCTGGTCCTCGAGGTTGGTGTCCGTCGGGGTCATTGGAGCCTCCAGTCGCTGCGCAGGGGATGCGAGCTTCGATGTTACTCGTCATCGGCCTACTTTGGCTGGACAGCCAGTCAGGAGGTTTCGTGGCCGGCGGCGTACCCCAAAGCAGCGCCATGCAACCGGCCGGCGCACAGACCCCTCGGACGGCGCTCAGGCGCTCGGATGGCTCTCCATGGGGATTCACGGCACCACTTGAAGAAAATCTTGGCATGCCTTACAATTTGTCCATGGCCGCCAAGGAGACCGTTCGCTCGCCTGCGATCGAGGACTACAGCAAGGCGATCTACACGCTCGAAATCCGCGCTGACGAACCGGTTTCGACGAACGCCCTCGCCGAGCGGCTTGAGCTGACAAGCGGCTCCGTCTCGGGGATGCTCAAGAAGCTCGACGAGCTCGGCCTGATCTCACACGTGCCCTACCGCGGGGTCCGCCTCACCTCGGAGGGACGGAGGGTGGCGCTGGAGGTGATCCGCCATCATCGCCTGCTCGAGCTGTACCTGGCGGAGGCCCTGAACATGCCGTGGGATCGCGTGCACGACGAGGCGGAGGTCTTGGAGCACGTCCTCTCCGACGAGCTCGAGGAGCTGATCGCGGCGAAGCTCGGCCACCCGACGGTCGACCCGCATGGCGATCCGATCCCAAGCGCCGATCTGGAGCTCGAGGAGCATCCGACCCGCAGCCTCGAGAGCCTTGTGCCCGGTGACGAGGGCATGTTCGTGCGCGTATCCGACGCCGACCCGGAGATGCTGCGCTACCTCGCCAGCCAGGGGATCCTGCCCGGCGGGCACATCCACGTGCTCGAACGCAAGCCGTTCGGAGGGCCCTTGCTGGTGACGGTCGATGGATGCGAGCACGCACTCGGGGGAGCGCTGCTGCACGCGATGCGCGTCAGCGTCGAGCGCTCACCGAGCCTCCCGGAGCAGGACCGGTGAGCGACACGGCCCTGCGACCCGCCGGCCCGCTACGGCCCGTGGGGGCCCTGGAGGGCGCGTCGGTCGCGCTGCCGGACGCGGCTCCCAGCGCGCTGGAGCTGCTGCTGGCGAAGGGGAGGCTGCGGGCGACGCTCTCGATGCTCGGCCCCGCGTTCGTCGCCGCGATCGCCTACGTTGATCCGGGCAACTTCGCCACGAACCTGCAGGGGGGCGCGCAGTTCGGGTACCTGCTGCTGTGGGTCGTGCTCGTGGCGAACCTGATGGCGATGCTGATCCAGTATCTGTCGGCCAAGCTCGGCGTGGTCACAGATCGAGACCTGCCCGAGCTGTGTCGCGAGCGCTTTCCGCTGCTCGTCACCTGGGGGCTGTGGGCGCAGGCCGAGATCATGGCGATGTCGACCGACATCGCCGAGTTCCTTGGCGCCGCGCTCGGCTTGAACCTGCTGTTCGGCGTGCCCCTGCTGCCCGCGGGCCTGATCACCGGCGTGATCGCATTCGGGATACTCGGGCTGCAGACGCGCGGCTACCGTCGCTTCGAGCTTGCGATCAGCGCGCTGCTGGGGATCATCTTCCTCGGGTTCCTCTATGAGGCGCTGCACATCGGCCCGTCTGCCAGCGGGTCCCTGCACGGCCTGCTCCCCGGGCTGCACGGCACGACCTCGCTCTACCTGGCGGTGGGGATCATCGGCGCGACCGTGATGCCTCACGCGATCTACCTGCACTCGGCCCTCACCAACGGACGCGTGCCGTGCCGCAACGACTCCGAGCGTCGCCGCGTGCTGCGCTTCGAGAAGCTGGACGTCGTGATCGCTCTGGGGTGCGCGGGAATCATCAACATGGCGATGCTCGCCGTTTTCGCCAAGCTGTTCCACACGTCTGCTCTCTCGGGGCTCAGCTCGATCAGCCTCGCCCACGCCCAGCTCGGGCACCTCGTCGGCGGCGGCGCTGCGCTCGCCTTCGCGGTCGCCCTGTTCGCATCCGGCGCCTCCTCCTCGAGCGTCGGCACCTATGCCGGTCAGGTCGTGATGGCGGGGTTCATCGGCGTGAAAATCCCGCTGGTGGCACGTCGCGCGGTCACGATGCTGCCCGCGATCACGGTGCTTGCGATCGGCATGAACCCAACCGACGCGCTCGTGCTCAGCCAGGTCGTGCTCTCGTTCGGGATCCCGTTCGCGCTCGTGCCGCTCGTGATGTTGACTAGCCGGCGCGAGGTGATGGGCGTCCACGTCAATCGCCGGCTCACGACCGCAGCTGCGTTCGCGATCGCCTCGCTGATAACCCTGTTGAACTTCTTCCTGATCTATCAGCAGCTGTTCGGGCGTTGACCCGCCGCCGCTAGGCGCGTCCGCGACGCATCCCGAGCCACAGCCACAGAGGGTAGGTCGCAAAGATCGCGGCCGACAGCTTGTGGGTGCGTGGCCCGGCGGCCCGCCAGTCGAACCTGAAGACCCCCGAGTTGAGCATCCAGTCACGCCCCGAGGCGGCGCGACACATCTTCCACACCGGCCTGGTCCAGCCTTGGTCGAGGTACAGCCCGATGCTGATCCCCCAGAACACCGCCATGTAGACGGTCCCGACGGCGGCGTCGCGGGCGGGGCTCGGCTCCAGCTCGCGTGTTACGCGCGCGTAGGTACGGCCCCCGCTGTAGAGCAACGGCGGATCGATCAGAAACGACATGCAAGCACCTCCAGTCGAAGTTCGGCTGCGCGCCGATGGTATGTCGGCGGGGTCATCCGCCCGATGGTATGCAGTGGGGTCATGCGGCCCGCTTCTCTGCCTGAGGGCCCGCCGGCTCGCGCCCAAGCAGACCGAAGGCGAGCCGTGTGGCAAGCGCCATGATCGTCAACTGCGGGTTCACCCCGAGCGAGCTCGGCACCGCCGACCCGTCGGCCACATACATTCCGTGCACACCGTGCACCGCCAGCTCGCCGTCGATCACCCCATGTGTGGGACGGGAGTCGGCGCGGGCGGTGCCAAGTGGATGGAACGCCATCAGCTTCAGGTCCCGCCTGCGCGCCCGCTCGGGCGCGATCCCGTCGGGGAGCGGCAGGTAGACCTCGCGTGCGCCCGCCGCCTCGAACAGCTCGCGCATCCGCGCGATGCCGATCCGGAAGCGCACCAGGTCGGCGTCGGTGAGGCCGTAGCGGATCAGGGGACGGCCCGCCAGCGAGCGCACGCTGCCGCGTGAGCTGTCAGACACCATCACCCCGAACTGCGCCAGATTGCGATAGTGCGCCATCGCCTCGGTGTGTCGGGCGCCGCTCAGGGGCAGCGACATGGCTGCATAGGCCGGCGGCCCGGCGACGCCCTCGAACATCACTCCCTCGGAGGCGAACTGGTCGACATAGAAGCTCTGGGGCACGCCGTGGGCCATGTCGACGATCTCCTCCATGCGGGCGAACACGGCGGTGGCGGGATGCAGCGAGAGATTGCGTCCGAGCTGTCCCGATCCTCCGCCGATCCCGCTGCGGGCGAGCAGCAGCGGCGTGTGGATCGTGCCTGCCGCGAGAATCACCGTCGGCGAGCTCACCTCGACTCTCGCACCGCTTGCCATCTGGGCACGCACCCCGGTCGCGCGCCGATCGCCCACCAGCACCCGCTCGACGCGAGCGCCTGTGACGATCCGCGCGCCGGCTCGCTCGGCACGGGGTATGTAGGTGATGCCTGTGTGCTGCTTGGCCGAGGTGGGGCAGCCGAATGCGCACACGCCCGATCCGACACAGCCGCGGGCGTTGCGTCGCAGGTAGCCGTGAGACCAGCCGAGTCGTTCTGCGCCACGTCGTGCCACCGCCGCGTTGCCGCCGGCGAGCTCGGGCGTCACCTCGCTGACCGACAGCGCCTGCTCGACACGCTCGAAGCAGGGACGCAGCGAGCGCTCGTCGACCTCCAGGCCGAACTCCCGAGCCCAGCGCTCGAGCACGCTCGGCGGCGTGCGAAAGCACGTGCCGGAGTTGACCAGGGTGGTCCCGCCCAGGCCGCTTCCAAGCGGCAGCAGGATTGGGGGAGAGCCTAGCGTCATCGTCTGGCCGCCCTCGCGGTAGAGGCGGGCAAGCATCTCCGGCGGATGGGCATTGAATGTGTCGGCGCTGTGCTCGTGCCCCTCCTCCAGCAGCACCACGCTCATGCCGCCCTCGGCCAACTCGGCCGCGACGACGGCCCCGCCGGCGCCGGCGCCGACCACGCATGCGTCCGCTTCGATCCGCTGTGAGCGCGCCGCGCTCACGGGCATCCCCCGGTATGGCGCAGGCTTCGTCCCTGGGCGAGCGCCACGACGTCTTGCCATCCGAGGGGGTCCGTTGCGCTCACGGCCGTCCCTCGGCCTGGCGCAGGGCGCGTCCCCGGGCGACCACGGCAGCGCCGTCCCATCCGAGCGAGCGAGCCAGGCGGGGATCGTCGTAGCGTCCGAGCGCGAGCAGCATCTGCGCGAGCTCCGCCAACGCGGGAGCCAGGGCGAGCAGCGCCGTGCCGCGAGGCCGGCGGGCGAGCGCGGTGAGCGCCAGCATCCCCGCTCGCTGGAGCGGCGGGGCGGAAGCGATGAACAGATCGAGCGAGTCGCGCGAAGGTGAGCTGTCGGGCATGGCTCGGCCACCGTATCAGTGGCGAGCCGCATATTGGCTGTGCAGCCAGGAAAGCGGGTCGGCTGTCTTTGACCGTCGATCAGCCGTCGGTGAACGGTGCGATCGCCACACCGTGGTCGCGCTCGCGCATCCCGAGCTCATACGCCGCGCCATGAGCGGTGTGGAGCGTCTGAGCGGCCTCTCCACGCGGGCGCACGTTGAGGGCGAGCGCGGCGACGGAGCAGTTGACCACATCGTGCTCGCCGCCGTCGGGGTCGGAGTAGCGCCAGCCGGCGGCCGCTCCTGGCGGCGTGTCGACGTGGGCTTCGACGATCAGGCCGTCCTCTCCGGGCAGCGACAGCGTGCAGCGGGCGGGGCTCTCAGCGACCTTCAACCCGCGCGCGCCGAGTCCGCCGAGACGCAGCCGCCGTCCGCCGAGCGAGATTGCGCCGCTGGCGACCCACGGCGTGAGCCTCCCCGCCACGAGCACCCGTCCGACGGCCACGTCCAGCCACGCCGATGGATCCTCCTCGAAGCCGATCCCGTGCAGCCAGATCCAGCGCTCCGCGTGCTCTGAGCCCCAGTTGTGCCCCATCATGCCCCGCCACCCGTTCAGCTGCAGCGTACGGCCGGGCGAGCCCTCCAGGACGATCGTGCCGTCGAAGTGAGCCGACGGGGCGGGGCTGGTGAGCTTCGTGCGCGGCAACGGTGTCCTGTACAACCAGGACTGCTTGAGATGGCGAAGCTCGGGCTCGCCGCTCGAGAAGCGCAGCGACCAGCGCGCCGGCCCGCAGACGCCCTCGGCGATCCCCGGGCCGAGACGCGAGCTCCCGCCGATCTCGATCCAGTCGCCCGCGGGCGCGGCGAGCTCGGCAGTGGTGTGCTTGTGCATGAACGGCTCTCCCGCGGACGCGTCGAACACCGTGCACCACAGCGATCCGCTGGCCGGCTGCCCGGGACGCTTGTGGACCGTGTAGCGGATCCATGCTCCGACGGGCTCATCTGGTGAGACGGCGCGCAGGTAGAAGGACTCGTACATTCCGGCCCCGGAAGAGGCGCTTGTGAAGATTGGGTTGACTGGCATGCCCGCGATCGTAACTCCTGCGAGGATCACGCCGTGAAACGCGATCCGCTCGTGAGCCTGCCGACCGCCCTGATCGCGCCCGGCGCTGACAGCGGCGCGCGCTTTGTGATGGGGGTGGACGGGGGCGCCACCAAGACGCTCGCGGCGGTGCTCGATTTGCATGAGCAGACGCTCGAGCTCGGCCACGGCGGCTCCAGCAACCCGGATGCGGTGGGCGCCCACGCGGCGACCGAGTCGCTGCTGAAGGCCACCGATGAGGCGATCGGACGGACCGGGATCGAACGCGATCAGCTCGACGCGGCGGTGCTGGCGGTCGCGGGCACCGACACCGACGCCGTGGCAGCGCGGGTGGGGGAGAGCCGGCCGGGCAACTGGCTGGTCGTCAACGACGTCGTGGGCGCCTGGGCGGCTGCCACGGGGGCGCGTCCCGGCGTCGGGGTCATCTCGGGGACCGGCAGCAACGTGTTCGGCGTGGGGCCCGACGGGCGTGCTTGGCGTGCGGGCGGATGGGGTCACGTGCTCGGCGACGAGGGCAGCGGCTACTGGCTGGCTGTCGAGTCGATCAAGGCCGCATTGAGCGATCGTGAGCGCTCGGGACCGCAGACCGCGCTCAGCGCGGCGGCGATCGATTTCTTCGAGGTGCAGAGCGTGGAGGCGCTTGCCGCGCTCGTTTACTCAAAGCCGCTCACCAAGGGTGAGATCGCCGCTTTTGCGATCGAGACGGCGCGTGTGGCCTACACCGGAGACGCGACCGCCCGCGGGCTCTACGAGCGCGCCGCCGCAGAGCTCGGACGACAGGTGGGGGCCGTCGTGGAGCAGACCGGCCTGTGTGACGTGTTCCCCGTCGGTTTGATCGGAAGCGCGTTCAAGGCGGGGTCCCTGTTCGTCGAGCCACTTGCAGGGGCGATCGAGCGGGTGGCGCCGCGGGCCCATGTGGCGGTTGTCGAGATGACGCCCGTCGGCGGCTGTCTGCTGCTCGCGGCGCGTGCCGCCGGCTGCGAGCGGTCGGTCGAGCCGGCGAGTCTGAAGCCGCAGCTCGACGCGGTGCTCGCGCGCGAGGGCGTCTTCAGGGAATGATCGGCTCCAGGGAATGACCGGCTCCAGAGAATGACCGGCTTCAGGGAATGATCGGCTCCAGGGAATGATCCTTCTTCAGCGGATGATCGTCTTCGAGGATCGATCGCCTCAAGCATGATCCTCTTCAAGGGATGATCGCCGCGCGCCGTCCGATCGCCTCAGGCCCCGTGCCGGAGACCCGGATCGCAGCGGCGGAGTTGCCGAGCGCGGCGGCCTGCAGCGGGGTGTGGCCCTCGGCGAGGGCGACGAAGAAAGTGGCTGCGAACACGTCTCCGGCGCCGAGGTCGTCGCGCACGACGGCCGGCTGAGGCGGAGCGATCTGTGAGATGGACTCGTCCACCGAGGCCGGCAGCCGGACGGTCGTGGGGCCCGAGCCGGCGGTGACCGCCACAGGCGCATCGCAGCGATCTGCCGCCGAGAACAGGGCCTGGCAGCTCTTGCGCTCCTGCTCAGAGATCACGGCCGCGCCGAAGCTCGTCGGGAGCAGCGCCGGATCCAACGGCACATGTGAGATCTCCCCGGATGGCTCGCCCGGCTCCCATTGGCGGATCAGGCCCTGTGGTGTGACCCCGACGAAGGCCGCCCGACCGTCCCAGCGGACGGGCGTCTCGCGTGCGACGGGCGCCAGGTGCAGGATCGCGGTGTCCAGCTCGATCGGCCCCGAGATCGGGCCGGCCCAGGCGAGCACCCGCTGGGCTCGGGCGGCGCCCATGCCGCGGGTGCTCAGCGTGGTGGTGCGCTCAGCCGCGATCACGTGCAGATCGAGCTCGTCTAGGTAGGGCTCGAGCAGCCCCTCGATCTCGTCGGGGACCCCCTGGGTGAGGATCAGCGTGCGTAGACCCAGGCGGGCCGCCTGCAGGGCGCTGTAGAAAGCGCTGCCTCCCGCTCGGAACTGCACGCCGCCGGCCTCGTCCTCGAGCGCGTCACGGGTGACGTGACCGACGGTTACATAGTCGAAGCGGGCGCCTGGCTGAATCATTTGCGATGCGGTGGGGGTCTGCCCGCGCCGGTGGCGCGGCTCAGTCGACGCGCGGCGGAATGTGCAGCGGCAGCTCGGCGCCCGCGATGCTCGCCGCGGCGAGCCTGCCGGTGAAGACGCACCCGCCGAGGAACGTGCCCTCCAGCGAGCGCTTGCCATGGACTCCGCCGCCGCCGAAGCCCGCGGCCTCCCCCACCGCGTAGAGCCCCGGGATCGCCTCGCCGCCGGGCCTGCCGTGTGCTTCCTGGCTGTGTCCCTTGGGCTGCTCGCGCAGCACGCGGCAGCCGAGATCGGTCTGGATCCCGCCGAGGCTCTTGCGGGCCATCACCTGCAGGCGTATCGCGATCAGCGGCATCGCCTTGGGGTCGACGATGCGCTGGAAGCGCGCGGTGCGCAGGCGGTCGCCGCGCCAGTTGCGCAACTGGGCGATGCGGCGCAGCTGGTCGTCGTTGAACAGGCCCTTGCCGCGGGCGATCGTCTCGTCGTAGCGGCCGATCTCGCGCTCGAGCACGCCGGCGTCGATCGCGTCCTCGCCGGTCACCTCGTTCATCCTCGCCGCGAGCTCGCCGAGCGAGCCCGCTGACACGAAGTCGGGCGAGCCATCGAGGAAGTGGTTGACCAGGCCGGGCTTGCCTAGCAGCACGCTGAGCAGGAACGGCAGGATCCGCCGCTCGCGCAGGTGCGGGTTGTGCTGGGAGCCCGACACGTCGAGCTCGCGCTTGGCGATCTTGAAGTTGCAGATCAGCCACGAATACTTGCGCTCGTCCTCGCACATGCGCTCCAGCGCCGCATAGGCGTCGAAGGTGGGCATCACGGGCACCGGCCCGTAGCGGCGACCGTCGGGGTTCAGCATGATCCCGGAGCGCGGCGGGATCAGCTTCAGGCCGTGATGCTCGCGTTGGGGTTTGGGATGGCGAACCGCGTCGGCGTAATTCCACATGCGCGGCAGGTGGGTGACGGCCCCGCCGAGCCGCCGCACTTCTTCGTGGAGCGCGCCGTCGGCGTAGTAGTGGGAGCCCATCAGCAGCTTCTGCGGAGGGCTGCCCAGCTCGGCGGTGGGCCATTCGCGTCGCACCAGCTCGAGGTTGCCGCCGATGCCGCCGGCGGCGATCACGACGGCTGTGGCGGCGCGCACCTCGTAGTTACCCTGGCTCCCCTCGGACGTGTCGCTCTCGGGGCGCACCCGGCAGCCCACGATCCGCTCGTCCTCGACGATCAGCTCCGTGACGCGCGAGCGCAGGCGCAGGTCGAGGGCCGAGCGGCGGGGGTGGGACTCGATCGCGCCCCACACGGCCTGCACGAGCGCCTTGCCGGTGCCCCAGGTGAGGTGAAAGCGTGGCACCGAGTTGCCGTCGCCGAAGTTGCCGCGCTCGGCCCAGTTGACCACCGGGAAGAAGCGCACGCCGATCTCCCGCAGCCAGCCGCCCACGTCGTCGCGGGCACGGGTGACGTACTGCTCGGCCCAACGCCTGGGCCACACGTCCTCGGAGTCGAAGTCGGCGATCCGCAGCCAGTCTTCAAGCGCCAGCCGCTCGCTGTCGGGGACGCGCGAGCGGCGCTGCTCGGGCGAGTCGACCATGAACATGCCGCCGAACGCCTCACGCGCGAGGCCGCCGAGCTCCTGGGGGTCGCAGCGGTCGAGCAGCAGCACACTGTGGCCGCTGCGCAACAGCTCGAGCGTGCTCACCAGACCGGCGAGCCCGGCCCCGATGACAATCACGTCATGAGCGGGGCGCTCACGCTCGGTGTCGCTCACGCCAGCGCCATTCCGGCGGCGACCTTCACTTCCACGAGCTCGGGCTTGTTCGAGGCGAGCGCCCTGCTCAGCCCGTCGCCCAGCTCCTCCACGCTGCTCACCACCTGTGAGCTCACGCCATAGCCGCTTGCCACAGCCGCGCAGTCGAGCGCCGGCAGATCCAGGCCAGGGGCGCCCACGATGTCCTCGAGCATCCCGAACCACTTGAGGATCGCGTACTCGTCGTTGCGCAACACCAGGAACGTGACCGGCACGTCATAGGCTGCGGCGGTCCACAGGCTCTGGATCGCGTACTGGGCCGAGCCCTCGCCGATCACGCACACCACCGGACGGCTCGGCTGAGCCAGCTGCACCCCGATCGCGGCCGGCATTCCGAAGCCAAGGCCTCCCCCCGAGGAGAAGTAGTAGCTGCCGGGCCTCGACAGTCTCAGCTGGTTGCGCAGCGCCAGCGTGGCCGACGGCGACTCCAGCACCACCACGCCATCTGCGGGAAACACCTCGGCGAGCGCGCGCACCGCGGTCGACGGACTCATCGGGTCAGAGCTCGGCACAGGCTCTGCCGGCGGCCGCGCTGGGGGCGCCTGACGGTCGGACTCGCCGACCGCCTCGGCCAGCGCCGCAAGCGTGAGCGCCGGGTCGGCCACGATTGCATCGCCCATCGGCGCCCGCGCCGCCTCGTCGGGGTCGCTGGTGATCGCCACAAGCGTGGTGCCCTGCGCCAGCAGCGGTCCCGGCACGTTCGGGTAGTAGGGGAACACCGAGGTGCCCACGGCAAGCACGAGGTCGTGGGCGGCGAGCATTTCTCCGACCGGCAGTACGGCCGGCGGCAGGATGCCCTGAAAGAGCGGATGGTCCTCCGGGAAGCCGATCCGGCCGCCGCCCGGGGCGGGCGTGGCGTAGACAGGCAGGCGCTGGAGCTCGGCGAGCCTGATCGCGGCGTCCCAGCCGCCGGAGGCGTCGATGTCCGGGCCGGCGATCAGCACTGGGCGCTCGGCGGCTCTCAGACGCTCGGCGAGCTCGGCCAGCGCCTCGGGGCCGGGCCGGCTTGCGCCCGAGACCGTGCGGTGGACCTGATGGCCGACGGCGCCCTCCTCGACCTCGGCGCCCCAGTCGTCCATCGGGATCGACAGGAACGACGGTCCGCGCGGAGGCAGTCCGGCCACGTGAATCGCGCGGGCGAGCGCATGCGGCACATCCTCTGCCCGGGGCGGCTCATAGCTCCACTTCACGAGCGGGTGCGGCATGCGCACCGCGTCGCGGTTGGTCAGGTTCGCCTGCAGGGTCATCAGGGAGCGGTACTGCTGTCCGGCGGTGATCACCAGTGGGCTCTTGTTGGCCTGGGCGTTGAAGATCGCCCCCATCGCGTTGCCGACGCCGGGAGCGGTGTGCAGGTTGACGAGCGTCGTGCGCCCGCTCGCCTGGGCGTAGCCATCGGCGAGCCCGACGACGGTGGCCTCCTGCAGGCCGAGCACATAGCGGAAGTCGGCAGGGAAGTCGGTGAGCATCGGAAGCTCGGTGGATCCCGGGTTGCCGAACACCGTCGTCATCGAGCGTTCGCGAAGCAGCTCGAACGCGGCCTCTCTAACTGTGGTCATGCGTCTCTCCTCGAGTGATGGCTCCGGCTCCAGACGCCTCGCCGCAAGCATGGGCGACGATGCGCCGGCTTGGGGACAATACCTGTGAGCGCAACGTTGGCCGTCGTCGTCTGTTCAGATGGTCGTCACCACCGTCACGGGAGGAAGCGCAGTTCTCGCGCAGAACACGTGTGACGGTCGGACCTTGCATGAGGCGGCGCATTCTTCACATCAACCACGCCCCGTGGCGCCTGCTCGCCGCGAGCCTCCTCGCGGCCGCGCTGAGCTGTTCCGGCGCGCCCGCCTCGGCGGCGACGGCGCGGCCGTCGGGCTCGCGGTATCCCGCAGGCGCGGAATATCCGCGCAGGATCGCTCGCCCTGGCGAATTCGCCCACAGCTCTTCGAGCACCGGCGGGGCCACGGCGACCGGCGGGGCCACGGCGGCGCCGCGAGCCTCGACCAGGACGGCGGGCGCCAAGAAGAAGAAGCCGGTCAAGCGCAAGCCGGTCCTGCACGGGGATCCGGCGCGAGCGCTCGCCGGCTATCAGGCGATGCAGCAGAGCTTCTACATCCCCGGCACCGGCCTGTACGTGGGGGAACCGTATTCCTACCTGTGGCCCTTCTCCCAGGCGCTGGCGGCGACGATCAGCGTCTCCAGCATCTCCGGGCAGCTGGCGAGCCAGGCCAGCGCCCACTCGCGGGAACTGCAGGTCCGCCTGTACGGGCTCGGCAAGTATTGGGCCACCCCCACCCCGCTCGCCGGCGTGGCCCCCACGGGCGAACAGACCGAAGGCGAAGAACCGGGCGAACCCTCTGAACAGGCCGAAGCCCCGGGCATCGCGCCGCCCGCGCTGCCCTCGTTCAACGGTGGCGTCGTGCCGCCGGGGGGCGCCAGCTACTACGACGACAACGAGTGGGTCGGGATCGAGCTGGCCCGGCTCTACAAACTTCGACATGAAGCGGTGCTGCTCGAAAAGGCGGAGCAGATCATGGCGTTCGTGATGGCAGGCTGGCAAGCCAATCCGAAGCTCGCCTGCCCGGGCGGGGTGCCTTTCTCCGACGCCCCGAGCAACACCGACCGCAACACCGTCACCGACGGGCCGGCCGCCGAGCTCGGCGCACAGCTGTTTCGCATCACCGGCAACGGCGCCTATCTGCAGTTCGCGCAGATGGCCTACGAATGGGTCCGTACCTGCTTGATACAGCCGAACGGGCTGTACGCCGATCACATCCGCCTGCACGGCGTGATCGATCCGTCCCTGTGGAGCTACAACCAGGGCTCCATGATCGGCGCCGGGGTGCTGCTCTACCAGTCGACCGGCAATGGCGCCTACCTCTACCAGGCACGCCAGACCGCGAAGGCGGCGCTCTCCTATTTCACCCTTCAGCGGCTGCTCTCGGAAAACCCGTTTTTCCCGGCCGTGTACTTCCGGAACCTGATGTACCTCGACACGGTCACCCACGACCCGCCGGGCCCGAGGCTGGCGCAGTCCTACGTGGACAGCGTGTGGGTCCACCAGCGCCTCACCGACGGCCTGTTCGCGTTCGGCTCGCCGCCCTCCACCCAGCTGCTGACACAGGCGTCGATCGTCCAGATCTACGCGCTGCTCTCGACGTCCGCCAGCACCTACTTCTGAGTGTCCTCACTGCCACTTGCAGACACTGTGGCGGCTTGGGAGGCAGTCCGGAAGAGCGCTTGAGCGTCCTCGGCGCCGGCTGCCGGGTCCTGTGGCGGCTTGGGACACAGCCCGGGCGAGCCGCTGCGGGTAGGCTTGGTGTCGGATGAGCGCGGAGGCAGCCAACATGATCACCTCGGAGGGACTGCTGGAGCTCGAAGCCGAGCTGGCGTTACTGGAGGGCGACGGTCGCCGCGAGATCGCCGAGCGCATCAAAACCGCTCGCGAGTGGGGCGACCTGAAGGAGAACAGCGAGTACCACGACGCCAAGAACGACCAGGCCCATCTGGAGACGAAGATCGCAAGGCTGCGCGAACGGATCTCCACGGCCGAGATCGTCGCCGAGTCAGAGGTCCCGACCGGCGCTGTCGGGTTCGGCTCGACCGTCGTGGTCCGTGACGAGACGGGCGCGGAGCGCACCTGGCGGATCGTCAGCTCCCACGACGCCTCCCCCTCAGAGGGGCGGCTGTCGGCGGACTCTCCGGTCGCCAGAGCCCTGCTCGGGCGCAGCGCCGGCGAGCGGGCTTCCGTCGTGCTCCCCAAGGGGGAGAGTGTGCTGACCGTCGTGAGCATCGCCTGATTCCTGCCGGACCTCCGGGTCGAGCCTGCTCACCTCGGCAAGCTCCGGGTCGAGCCTGCTGACCTCGGCAAGCTCTGGGTCGAGCCGGCTGACCTCGGCAAGCAGTGCGCCGGCCGCGGCCAGGCTCAGATCGGCGCCGGCAATCGCTCGTCGCGCCGCGACCTCCTCCTTGCGCCGGTACAGGCGCTGGTCGGCCAGCTGCATGATCGACGCCGGATCGCTCACCTCGACAGGGATTCGCACAACACCATGGGATGCGGTGATCAGGAAGTCGGGACCGTGCTCGCAGAGGGCGCCGACGCTCGAGCGCACGAAGTCCGCATCCTTCTCCCTGGAGCAGTCGAACAGCACGCAGAACTCGTCGCCGCCCATGCGATAGGCGGTTCCGTGAGGCTCCACGACGTCCTTCAAGCGCTCGCTCAGGCGAACGAGCAGCGTGTCCCCGGCGGGATGGCCGAAGGTGTCGTTGTAGAGCTTGAAGCCGTCGAGGTCGTACAGCACCAGTTCCCACGGCCGGTGCGATTCTGCGGCTCTGCAGGCGAGCCGCAGATCGCTCATCAACAGACGCCGGTTGCCGAGACCGGTGAGCGAGTCGGTCAGGGACAGGCGCCGGGAGTGGGCGAGCAGCGCAAGGTTCTCACTCAGGGTGACGAGCAGGTGCGCGCCCACCGCAAGCACGGTCGCGGCCGCGAGGATCAGCGCCGAGAGGGCGAGCTGCGGTCCAAGGTTGCCGTACACCAGCACCCCCAGCGCGCTGAGCAGCGCGAGGGCCGGCACCGAGATCATCTGCCAGCTCTTCATTTCCCGCGGCACCACATGGGCCGAGGGCATCCAGGCCGCGGACGCCAGCAGGATCGCGGCGAGCGGCCACAGGCATTCAAGCCAGGTGCCAGATTGGTAGGAGCTGGTCGCCGTCTGGTAGAGATAGGTCGAGTCGGCGATCCCGCTGACGAGCATGCTCGCGGCGATCGGCAGCCACAGGTTCCCGGCGCGCCAGCCGGTAATGCTGAGCGCGCCCACCGCGAACATCATCAGCAGCAGGTCGCCGATCGGATAGGCCAGCGAGACGACGATCGAGCTGTGCACGCCGGTGGCGTTGTCGAGGATCGGAGGCAGGATCAGGGCCGCCCCGACGCTCGCGGCGGCGAGTCCCGCGATCAGCCCGTCGAGCCACATCCCCACACGCAGATCGCGCAGCCGGCGCCGGGCGAGCAGGCCGAGCGCCACATAGAAGCAGGGGTACATCGCCAGAAAGAGGATGTCGGCAGGGGAGACGCTGCCGCCGGCTTCCCTGCTCGTGCCTTCGATCAGCAGCGAGTAATACAGTTCTCCAAGGCTCCAGAACAGCAGTCCCGCGCCCATCGCAAGCCACGCCGGGCGCTCTTTGCGAACGAACACTCCCCGCGCCAGCACCACCAGCGCCGAGCCGAGCATCAGGACGTTGTAGATGCCGTCCTGGAAAAGACCCTCGGCCCGGGATCCGCCCAGACCGAGGGTGGTATGCAGCACGAGCACGCCCAGTCCTCCCATCAGGCAGGCCAGGCACAGGGTTGAGAGATGTAGGCGTAGTCGTGCGCGCATCGTCGTGCGGGTCATTGACTACATCGGCTCCCCAGGAGAAAGCCTGAACCGAGAGGCCTGCTTTTCCGCTAAAGGCGTGTGCCCGGCGGCTCGGTCGCTGAGCGAGTCACCAACATGCCCGGGCCCCTGGCTCGGCCGCTGAGCGAGGTTGCCTGGCAGCCAGGGGGAAAGCGCTGGCGGCTCAGCCGCTCAGCGAGTCGCCGACGCCCCGGGTGAAAGCAGCAGATCGTCGCTTGTAGAGGCGCGCTCCCAGCTTGAGGGCACGCTTGCGCAGTCGCTTGCGTCGTCGGGCGATCGATCTCAGCAGGGCGCTGCGCGCGGAGCCGTCCGCGCCGAGCGCTTCGGGGCGCTCCTGCAGGTAGACGGCGAGCATCCACAGGTCGTGCTCCTCGCCCAGCAGATCCCCGAGACGTGAGGCGCGCCGGGTGGAGCGGCGGGTGCCCTTGGACTTCCCGCCCCCGAGCATGTCGAGCGCGTAGTAGAGGGCCTTGACTCGCTTGCGCCAGTCGTGCATGTCCGTCGCCTCGTGCCCGTGTCCACGCCTGACTCGCTTGTAGCGGTGGCGCCCTTCGCGATAGATGCGCTGCAGACCGGGCGCCAGCGCCGGGAAGCCGACATCGACGAGGTTCCAGCGCGCCAGCTCGCGGCGCATGTCGGCGATGTCCTCCAGCACATCCTGGCGGTGGGGCGGCTGTTGCTCGCGCTCCTGCTCCAGTCGCAGGCGCAGCTGCTCGACCCCCTCGCTCGCAAGCGCCTTCGGGTGGCGGCGGATCAGGCGCTCGAGCGTCGCGAGCCTGACCTCCGCGTCGCGTGCGCCTCCCAGCCGCTGGGCGGCCCCCCGCAGCGAGCCGTTGACACGCTTGAACTCCTGCTCTCCGAGCTCACAGCTCAGCAGGCGGGCGAGGGCCCGCATGCGCTTGATCGCCTTGCGCGCCTCGTGCACCAGCTTGGCCTGGTCCGCCGGCGAGAGGCCCGCGTCGAGCGTCTGGTTTGGATCGTCTCTGTCGTTCAATGCACACCGCCACCCAACCTGCAGGCTATCGCCGGGAGAATGCAGTCATGTCGAAATTGCCCGCGGCCCGCTGGTGGACGGTGCGCAGCGCCCACAACCGCAAGCCCGCGACCTATCGCTGCCCGTTCTGCGATCGGCGCCTGCCGGCGCTCAGCGAGCACATGCTGATCTTCCCCGAAGACGACAAAAGCCGTCGCCGCCACGCCCACACCAAGTGCGTGTTGGCGGCGCGCCAGCGCGGTCAGCTGGTGCTGCGCGACGAGTGGCTGCGCACCCAGCCCAGGCCCCCGTCGCTGTGGCGAAGGCTGCTGGATCGCTTCCGAGGCGCCTGAGCCCGGGCTGGGGCGGGGCTGGGGTGGCGCCCCCACCGGAGCGGCGCAGCGCCTGGAAGCGGCGCCACGACGATCCGTGCCTTCACTCAGCCGCCGTATACGTGCACGTACTCCGGCTCCACCCGCACGATCACCCGCTGTTCGCCGGGCTGACGGTAGGGATAGGACTCCTGCCCGAGATACTTCATGGCAAGGGCGTCGATGTGCTCGTCGGCCCCGTCGGTGGTGCGCTCGGCCACCCGCCCTCTGATGGTGGCGTATTCGTAGGGATTCTCCATGTTCTGCACGGTCAGCGTCACCCGCGGATCGCGTGCCAGGTTGCGTGGCCAGGCGCGTCCTTCGGCGGTGTTGACAACCGGGCGACCGTCCTGCACGTCCACCCACGTGGGCGCGGCGTGCACCGATCCGTCGGGGCGGATCGTCGAGACGATGCAGAAGTTCTTGTCTTTCAGCAGCTCCTCGGCGCGACCATCGATCGCTGGGCTCATCGGATCCCCTTCCAGGTTGGGCAAAGTGTCTACGAACAGAATCTACCCGCCCGGCGGCTTTTATTCGCGGGCCAGCCCTGCTCGCCCTCCGCTGTGAGCCTGGGGGAGTTCCCTCCCGGCGGCCTATTGCCTGCCGGGAGCCGTCTGTGAGCTGGCGGGCGGGATCGGGTTCAGCGGCACGAGGCGACCGTTGTTCAGCTGGAAGCGCACCGTCGCCTGGCTGCCGGTCGGCTGACCCGCCTTGTAGAGGGGATAGCTGAGCGTCACTTCGGTGTCGCTCTGGGCGCTCACCTTGACACCTGCGCTCGGTTCCTTCGTGTCGGTCCCGATGTAGCGGCCATCGACGAAGAAGAACGCCTGCTGGGAGCCTTCGCGTGAGCCGATCAGCACGCGCAGGGTCTGTCCGCCGTGGTAGTCGGAGGTGTCTTCCGCGGTGAACCCATGGGCTTTGACAACAGCCATCGCCGCGCTCAGCCCTTCGGAGTTGCCGGCCTGTTTTGTGAACGCAGGCGCTGTGGTCGTGCGGGTCGTTTCCACGCTGGTCTGCCCGGTGTTGCTTGGTGACGTGCTCGCGGGCGTGGTGTCGGTGGGGGAGGATTGGGTCGTTCTGGTGGTGCTCGTGCTCTGATCGGTAGTCCCGGAGGGCACCGCGCTCGATACCGAAACCGTCTTCGTGCCCCCCGAGCCGCATCCGCTCAACGCGAGCGCGCCGGCGGCCAGGGCGCCGAGCAGCATCCGTGGTCTTCTGAAGTTGTCCATCTCCGCTCCCCTCATCGTGAGAACCCTATTCGCCACCGCCCGCTCCCATCCTCGCATTGGCGCTCCCATTGCGCGCCAACTACCCCGTCGGGGAGGCGGGTAGCGCCGGATCGCCCTGGCTGCTCTCGGGGGAGCGCTTCGGGGCTCGAGAACGAC
>DATHPT010000053.1:0-9174 GCA_035483615.1 Solirubrobacteraceae bacterium
GGCGCTTGATGTCCTGTGAGCGCTCCCGGCGCAGGTCGCCCTCGACTGTCAGCGAACGGTCGATCTCGTCGCGCAGGCGCGAGATCTCATCCTCGGTGAGGTCCCGGATGTAGGTCTCGGGAGAGACCTTGACCTCGCTCAGGATCTTGTTCGAGGTCGAGCGACCGATGCCGTAGATGTAGGTGAGCCCTATCTCGGCGCGCTTGTTCAAGGGGAGGTTGACCCCGGCGATACGTGCCATCTGCCGGTCAGCCCTGCCTTTGCTTGTGACGCTTGTTCTGGCAGATGACGAGCACCGCTTTGTGGCGGCGGATGATTCTGCACTTCTCGCACATCGGCTTGACCGACGGTCTTACCTTCATGATCCCTTTCGGCTGGTCCCTGCGACCCGGCTCTGGCTGCCGGGACGGCCGCCGCTACCGCGTCGTGGTTTTGCCCTCACGCGCCAAGCTTCCGCGCATTCGAGCAGGACAGCGGATGGTAGCAACTATCCCGTCGAAGTCGCGGCTTCCCTGCGCTCGGAGTCGGACCCCCGCTCCTGTGCAGGGATATGCCATGGGGTGAGGATGCGGGGCCCCTCCGCGGTGATCGCCACCGTGAACTCGAAATGCGCCGCCAGCGAGTCGTCCTGGGAGAAGATCGCCCAGCCGTCGCCCGCCACCCGCACCGACTGGCGCCCGGCCGTGGTCATCGGCTCGATCGCGATCACCATGCCCTCCTCTAGCAGCGGCCCCTTGCCGGCGCTTCCGTAGTTGGGGACCTGGGGATCCTCGTGCATGTTTTTACCGACGCCGTGGCCGACGAGCGAGCGCACCACCCCCAGGCCGGCGCCCTCCGCCACCCGCTGGATCGCATTCGAGACGTCCCCCATGCGATTGCCCACCCTGCACTGCTCGACGCCGGCGTGGAGCGCCTGCTCGGTGGCGCTCAGGAGGTTCTGCGCCAGGGGGCTCACCTCTCCGACCGGGAAGGTGCAGGCCGCGTCCGCCACCCACCCGTCGAGCGTCACCCCGATGTCCACCGACAGAATGTCCCCCCGCTGGAGCCGGTAGCGACCGGGGATGCCGTGCACGACCATCGAGTTGGGCGATGCGCAGATCGAGCCGGGGAACCCGCGGTACCCCTTGAACGTCGGCGTGGCGCCCTGGGAGCGGATGAAGCGCTCCACGGCCGCGTCCAGCTCCTCGGTGCTGACGCCCGGGCGGATCTTGCCGGCCACGATGTCGAGGGCGGCCGCCTGGATCGCGCCGGCGGCGGCCATCTTCTCGATCTCCTCGGGTGACTTCTTGATGATCACCCCAGGAGCTTAGCTTTTAGAGCTCGTCCTCCAGCCGCAGCGTGGCCACCGTGGCCCTGATGTGATCGTGCACCTCGCTGGGCTTGCGCTGCCCGTCAAAGCGGCGTAGCAGGGCGACGCTCTCGTAGTAGTCGATCAGGGGAGCGGTCTGGCGCGCGTACACCTCCAGGCGCCGGCGGATCGTCTCCTCCTTGTCGTCGTCGCGCTGAATCAGTCGGGAGCCGTCCTGATCGCACACGCCCTCGCGCTTGGGGGGATCGAACTCGACGTGGTAGACGTGACCGCCCTTCAGGCACACCCGCCGGCCGGCGAGCCGTCGTACGACCTCCTCGTCGGGGACGTCGATCAGCAGGACCGCCGTCAGGCGGCGCCCGGAGTCGGCCAGCCTGGCGCCCAGCGCGTCGGCTTGGCTGGTGTTGCGCGGAAAGCCGTCCAGCAGGAACCCTTCGCGGGCGTCCTGCTCGCCGATGCGCTGCCCGATCATCCCGAGGATCACCTCGTCCGGGACGAGCTCGCCGGCGCTCATGAACTTCTTGGCCTCCCGGCCCAGCTCGGTGCCCTCGGCGACCTGCGCCCGCAGCATGTCCCCGGTGGAGATGTGGGCGAGCGAGAAGTCGGCCTGCAGGCGCTCGGCCTGGGTGCCCTTTCCAGCGCCGGGCGGGCCCAGCAGGATGAGGTTCGTCTCAGCCATCGACTGGGAGAGCCTACCCGCTGTCGACATCGTTTGACGGCCTATTCGAACTGAGCCGTCGGTCGACCTGCTCTGGCTACTTCAGGAAGCCCTCGTAGCTGCGCATCATCAGCTGTGCCTCGAGCTGCTTCATCGTTTCGAGCGCCACCCCGATCACGATCAGGATGGAGGTGCCTCCGAAGAAGAAGTTCTGGTGGGTGCGGGCGATAAGGATCGCCGGCAGGGCCGCGACCGCGGCCAGGAACAGGGCGCCGGGGAAAGTCAGCCGCGCCAGGATCCGGTCGAGGAATTCAGCCGTCGGGCGCCCGGGGCGCACACCCGGGATGAAACCGCCGTACTTCTTCAGGTTGTCGGCCTGGTCGACGGGGTTGAAGGTGACGGCCGTGTAGAAGTAGGCGAAGATGATGATGAAGATCGACTCGCCCACTATGTAGTGCCAGCCGTTGGGGGTGAAGAAGTTCGACACGTCTTTCGCCCACGGCGTTTTGATCAGCTGGCCGACCGTCGGGGGGAACGCCATGATGCTGGCGGCGAAGATCACCGGGATCACCCCGGCCATGTTCAGACGCAGCGGCAGGTAGGTCTGACCGCCTTCGGTCATGCGCCGCCCGATCACCCGCTTGGCGTACTGCACCGGTATTCGCCGCTGCCCCTCCTGCACGAACACGATCCCAGCCACCACCGCGAGCACGAGGAACGGCATCATCACCTTGAACACCTGGTCCTGGCTGGTCCACCAGACTTCGATGCCGGCGGGCAGACGCGCCACGATCGAGGTGAAGATCAGGATCGATATGCCGTTGCCGATCCCGCGCTGGGTGATCAGCTCGCCGATCCACATCAGCAGCACGCAACCCGTGGTAAGGCAGATGACGATCAGCAGGACATGGGGAGCGTCGAACTTCGACACCACCGATTCGCCGCTTGAGGCCGACAGCGAGCGGAACAGGAACACGTAGCCGATCGACTGGGCGAACGCGAGGCCCACGGTCAGGTAGCGCGTGTACTGGGTGATCCGCGCCTGGCCCACTTCGCCTTCCTTGCTCAGCTTCTCCAGGGAAGGCACCACAACCTGCAGCAGCTGCAGGATGATCGAGGCCGTGATGTAGGGCATGATCCCGAGCGCGAACAGCGCGATCCGCGAGAGGCTGCCTCCGGAGAACAGGTTCAGGTAGCCGAGGATGCCCGAGCCGCCGAACTGCTTTTGCAGGTTGTTGACGGCGCTGAGATTGACACCGGGGACGGGCAGGTGAGAACCGAGCCTGTAGAGCAGCAGCATCGCCGCGGTGAACAGGATCTTCTTGCGGATATCCGCAACCTGGAAGGCGCCTAGGATGGTTGAGAGCATTGGCTTGTCGCCCGGTGTGTTGGCTGTGGCCGGTTTCGCTGGAGAGCCTTGTGGCCCTCCCCTCGCCGGATCGCAGGATTCTAGCTCTCGTCGATCCTGCGGGCGCCGGCGAGCGCCCTTTGGCTCTGGGCCTTGGCTCTGAGCCCTAGCTCTCGAGCGTGTTGCAGGTACCGCCGGCGGCCTCGATGCGCTCGCGCGCACTGGCGCTGAAGGCGTGGGCGTGAACCGTGAGCGCCTTGCTCAGATCGCCCTTGGCGAGCACCTTTACGGGCACGCCCTTGCGCGTGGCCAGGCCCTTGGACTGCATCGCCTCGAGCGTGACCTCGGCGCCCGCCTCGAAGCGGCTCTCCAGGTCGGAGACATTGACGGGCTGAGTGTGGGTGCGGAACATCTCAAACGGCATCGACTTCTTCATGTGCGGCCCGCGCAGCTTGCGCATGCGCATGTGAATCGGCATCTGACCGCCCTCGAAGCGGGCACGGCTCTTGGCGCCCGAGCGCGAGCCGTAGCCCTTCTGGCCTCTGCCGGCTGTCTTGCCGGTGCCCGAGCCTTCGCCGCGCCCGATCCGCTTGCGCGGACGGCGGCTGCCGGGAGCGGGCTTCAGCGAGTGCAGGCCGATGCGCTCCTGCTCCTCTTCGGCGCCCTTGGCCCGCTTGGCCGTGTCGGCGTCGCTCTTGGCGGCGGGGCTCACGAGCTCTGCTCCTCGACCTCGACCAGATGGCGCACGGCGTGCACCATGCCGCGCGCCTGATCGCAATCCTTGACCTCGACCGTGTGGCCGATGCGTCGCAGCCCCAGCGAGCGGAGCGTGTCGAGCTGGCGCTTGTTCGAGCCGCTGCTGGAGCGTCGCTGGGTGACCTGCAAAGTCGCCATCAGGCCGGCGCCTCCGCCGCGTCGCCGGCTGTCTCGCTCGACGGGGTGTCGGTGGCGCTCTTGGCGGCATCGCCGTCGGCGCTGGCGGTGGTGGCCTCGGCGTCGCTCTCCGCGCCGGCGTCGGCGCTTGAGGCTGTGGCGCCCTCGGCGCTCTCCGCGCCGGTCGCAGAGTCCGCTGCGCCCTGGGCGCCCTCGACAGTCTCGGGAGCCCCGTTCGCCGGTTTCTCGGTCAGCCCGAGCACCTTTGCGATCGACAGCCCCCGCAGCTCGGCGACCTCTGCCGGAGTGCGCAGGCCGCGCAGACCGGCGACCGTGGCCTTGACGAGATTGATCGGGTTCTGGGTGCCGAGGCTCTTGGAGAGGATGTCGTGGATGCCGGCGAGCTCGAGCACCGCGCGCACTCCTCCGCCTGCGATCACCCCGGTACCGGGGGAGGCCGGCTTGAGCAGAACCCGACCCGAGCCGAAGATGCCGGTGGTCTGGTGGGTGATCGTGCTGCCGTGCTTGGGCACCCGGAAGAGATCCTTCTTGGCTCGCTCCACGCCCTTCTGGATCGCGAGCGGGACCTCGTTGGCCTTGCCGTAGCCGACGCCCACGACTTCGCGTTCGTCGCCCACAACGACAAGGGCCGTGAAGGAGAATCGCCTGCCGCCCTTGACCACCTTGGCGACGCGGTTGATCTCCACCACACGCTCCTGGAGGTCGAGGCTTCCTGCGCTGACTGATCTGTCTGAATGCATAAGGAGTGAGAGAGGGTAGCGGGAGGACCGAGCCTAGACGGTTATGCCGGCCTCGCGGATCGCCTCGGCGAACGCCCGCACATGGCCGTGGTAGCGGTAGCCGCCGCGATCGAACACGACCTCTGAGATACCGGCCGCCTTTGCGCGCTCGGCGATCAGCTCGCCGGAGCGCTTGGTCCGATCGAGGCCCGAGAGCTTGCGCAGCTCGGGCTCATACCAGTGGACTGCTGCCAGCGTGCGGCTGCTGAGATCGTCGACGAGCTGAGCGGAGACGCCGCGGTTGGAGCGAAATACGGAGATGCGTGGCCGTGTGGCGGTGCCGGACACCTTTGCGCGTACACGACGACGCCGTTTGAGGCGGCGGGCCTCCTTGGTGAGAACGGTCATGCGCGCTTGCCCACCTTTCGGGCCACGTACTCGCCCTCGTAGCGAATGCCCTTGCCCTTGTAGGGCTCCGGCGGGCGCTGCTTGCGGATGATCGCGGCGATCTCGCCGACCTGCTGCTTGGAGATGCCCTTCACCACGATCCTCGTGGGCTGGGGGACTTCGAATTCGATGCCACTGGGCGCCTCGATCGGCACCGGATGGGAGTAGCCGACGGCCAGCTCGATATTCTTGCCCTTCATCTGGGCGCGATATCCGACGCCCTGGATCTCCAGGCGCTTCTCATAGCCGGCGGTGACGCCCTGGACCATGTTCGCCACCAGCGAGCGGGTGAGACCGTGCAGCGCACGGTGCTCGCCACGATCGGTGGGACGCGAGACGAGCAGCCGCTCGCCGTCCTGGGCTATCTCGATGTCACGCGGGATGCGCTCGGAGAGCTCGCCCTTGGGGCCCTTCACGTGCACCGACTCGGGCTCTATCGCCACGGTCACGCCCGCGGGCACAGGGATTGGCTGTCTACCGATTCTCGACATGGATAGCCCTACCAGACCTGTGCAAGGACCTCGCCGCCGACGCCTGCTGCGCGGGCGTCGTGGCCGGTCATCACACCGCGAGAGGTGGACACGATCGAAGTTCCCATCCCGCCGAGCACCTTGGGGATGCGGGTGGCCTCCACGTAAGAGCGCCGGCCGGGCCGCGACACGCGCCGCAGGCCGGAGATCGCTGAGCGGCGGTCGTCTGTGTACTTCAAGCGGATTTCGATCAGCTGACCAGCGGCGCCGTCGCGGGCGGGAAGCAGCGCCCAGGAGTCGATGTAGCCCTGCTCAGTGAGGATGCGCGCGATCTCTCCCTTGAGGGTGGAGGCGGGAATGTCGACGGTCTCGTGCGCAGCGTGGATCGCGTTGCGAATGCGCGTGAGGAAGTCGGCTATCGGATCTGTCATGGACATGGCGTGCTCTGATCTGAAGTGGTTCTTGAAAGGACGTGGCCTACCAGGAGGACTTCGTCATCCCCGGTATCAGGCCGTTGTGGGCCAGCTCGCGCAGGCAGATGCGGCAGATCCCGAACTTGCGGTACACCGAGTGCGGGCGGCCACAGCGGTTGCAGCGAGTATATGCACGTGTCTTGAACTTCGGCGGGCGCGCCTGCTTGACGCGCAGCGAGGTCTTGGCCATCAGTTGTTGCTCCCGTTCTCAGAGGTCTCGGTAGCTGCATCGGGGTCGAAGCCGGCGGGCCGTCCCTGGGTGGCGAACGGCATTCCCAGAGCTTGCAGGAGAGCGAACGCTTCGACGTCCCCCTTGGCAGTGGTGGTGATCGTGATGTCGATGCCCCGCACCTGGTCGATCGAGTCGTAGTCGATCTCGGGGAAGATGATCTGCTCGCGAACACCCATCGTGTAGTTGCCGTGGCCATCGAAGGACCTCGGATTCAGGCCACGGAAGTCGCGGATGCGGGGGATCGCGATCGAGGTGAGCCGATCAAGGAACTCGTAGCCGCGCTCGGACCTGAGCGTGACGGCGACCCCGACGGGCATTCCCTCGCGTAGCTTGAACGCCGCGATCGACTTGCGTGCGCGCCTTATGTTGGGCTGCTGGCCCGCGATCGTCGCAAGCTGCTCGGTGGCGGCCTTGAGCACTTTGGAGTCCTGCTTGGCGTCACCCACACCCATGTTGAGGGTGATCTTCGAGAGCTTGGGGGCCTGCATCGGCGAGGAGTAGCCGAAGCGCTCGATCAGCGCTGGGCGGATCTCCTCGAGATAGCGGCTCTTCAGCCGTGCTGTGGGGGCGGTGTTCATCGTCATACCTTGTCAGTCGAGCCTTGTCCCGGACCGCTTGGCGACCCGGTAGCGCTTACCGTTCTCACGCTCGATCGCTATCCGTGTGGGCTTGCTGTCCTTGGGATCGATCAGCATCACGTTGGAGACGTGGATCGGCCCCTCGCGCTCGATCACGCCACCGACGGTCTGTCCGCGCTGGGTGTCGGCCACCTGCTGGGGACGCATGTGGCGCTTGACCATGTTCAGGCCCTCGACGTACACGCGGTCGCTCGACCGCTCCACGCGCAGGATGCGTCCGCGCTTGCCGCGGTCCTTGCCCGCCATCACCTGGACCTGGTCGCCGGAGCGAACCTTGAGTACACGCCGAGCGGCGGATGTGACGGTGCGCGCCATCTCAAAGCACCTCCGGAGCCAGCGAGACGATCTTCATGAAGTTGCGGTCGCGCAATTCGCGCGCCACCGGACCGAACACACGCGTCCCGCGCGGGTTGTTCTGATCGTCGATGATCACGGCTGCGTTGTCGTCGAAGGAGATGTAGGTGCCGTCGTCACGACCGAACGGCTTCTTGGTGCGCACGACCACCGCGGTCACCACGTCGCCCTTTTTGACGGCGCCATGCGGGTTGGCCTGCTTGACGGTCGCGGTGATCACGTCGCCCACGAACGCATAGCGTCGGCGGGACCCGCCCTTCACGCGTATGCACAGGATCTCACGGGCGCCCGTGTTGTCGGCGACGCGAAGCCTTGTCTCGTTCTGGATCATCTCGCCTTCTCCAGCACGTCGACGAGCTTCCAGCGCTTGGTGCGCGACAGCGGGCGGCTCTCCACCACTCGCACCACATCGCCCTCGTGGGCCTCGTTGTTCTCGTCGTGGGCGTGCAGGGTGCTCGAGCTGCGCACGATCTTCTCGTAGCGGCGATGACGGCGGGCGACATCGATGCGGACCGTGATCGTCTTGTCGGCCTTGTCTGAGACCACCACTCCCTGACGGACCTTGCGGGCGCCCTCGGTAGGCGCGTGCACCGGCGCCAGCGGCTCGCTTGCAGGAGCGCCCGCGCGGCGCTCGCTCGCCTTGGCGCGTTCCTGCAGGCGTCGTGCGCGACGCCTGACGGCCTTGGTGCGACGCTCGGCCACCCGCTCGGCGTGACGCTCCTCGGGGGTGCGCGACGCGCGAGCCTCGCCCGTGTGGGTGGAGCGCCCGCGGCGGCGGCGCTCCTTGGGGGAGAGCTGCTCGACAGGCTCGGCAGGGGCAGCCGCGGGAGCCTCGGGGGGCGCCTGCTCTGTCTCGCTGCTCGCCTGGGCCTCGACCTCGGCGTCCTGGGGAGTCTCGTTGTCTGTCTCGTCAGCCATGTGTATCCGTTTCGGTCTTCGTGCTCAACTTGTCAGTTCTCGCTGCCACGCTCAGCAGCCAGGACCCGTTCGCGGGAGACGGTGAGCGCCCGGGCAAGGTCCCGCTTCGCGCGACGGACCCCGGCGGTGTCCTCCAGCTCGCCGGTCGCGTTCGCAAAGCGCTTGCCGAACAGATCCTTGCGCAGCGTCGATATCTGCTCGGCGAGTTCCTCGTCGAACATGTCCCTCATCTCCTTGGCCCTCATAGCTGTCAGTCCTCGCGCAGTACGAACTTGGATTTGACGGGAAGCTTGTGGGCGGCGAGCCGGATGGCTTCGCGCGCCAGCGGCTCGGGAACCCCGGCCAGCTCGAACATCACGCGCCCGGGCTTGACCACCGCCACCCAGCCTTCGGGATTGCCCTTGCCCGAGCCCATGCGCGTCTCGGCCGGCTTCTTGGTGACAGGCTTGTCCGGGAACACGTTGATCCAGACCTTGCCGCCACGCTTGATCTTGCGGGTCATGGCGATACGAGCGGCCTCGATCTGACGGTTGGTGAGCCAGCCCTGCTCGAGCGACTTCAAGCCGTACTCGCCGAACTGGACCTTCACCTGACCGCGCGAGAGCCCGCGGCGCCGGCCACGGTGCTGCTTGCGGTGCTTGACACGCTTGGGAGACAGCATCAGCGCATCCCACCTCGATCGGAGCCCCCACCCGGACCGCGACCGCCGCCACC
>DATHPT010000054.1:0-4173 GCA_035483615.1 Solirubrobacteraceae bacterium
TCCCAGCAACCCGGTGATCTCGATCTGGCCGATCCTGCAGGTGCTCGGAGACGCGCTCGCCGGTCTCGCGGCGCCGGTGGTGTGCGTGAGCCCGGTGGTGGGCGGGGAGATCGTCAAGGGACCAACCGCCGCGTTCCTCGAGGCATACGGTCAACCGGTGAGCGCTGCGGGGGTGGTGGCTTTCTATGAGGCCGTGCAGGCCGGGCTGCTTGACGGCATCGTCGCCGACGAGCCGGTTCCCGGCATGGCGACGCTTCAGACCGATACGGCGATGCCCGATGGGGCCTCCCGCGTGCGGGTGGCCGAGCAGACGCTCGCGTTCGCCGATTCGCTCACGGCTTGAGTACCGCCGCGCGTGGCCCTGGATCTGGCCTGACCTAGCCTGACCCGCAGCGGCCTGACCTAGCCTGACCCTCGGCGACCCGATCCAGCCTGACCCGCCGGCGACCTGACCCAGCCTGACCTGCGGCGGCCGGGGCTTTCGTCACTTGTTGTCCGCCACGACGCCGGGCTCGTGCTCCCGGCTTCTGCCTCCGTCTAGATACGCTCTGGCGCACATGCGCACCGTTGCGATCCTCCCCGTCAAGCGCTTCCCGATCGCCAAGCAGCGGCTCGGCCAGAGCGTCGCCGAGTCGTTGCGGGCGAGCCTCGCGCGGGCGATGGTGGGCGATGTGCTGAGCGCCCTGTGCGAATGCCCGACAATCGAGGCCACGATCGTGGTGACTCGCGAGCCGGCGGTGGCAAGCGCCGCACGCTACATCGGCGCGATTGTGGTGGAGGACTCGGCCGAGGACGGTCAGAGCGCTGCCGTGTCGCTGGGCCTTGAGAGGGCGCTACAGGACGGCTTCGGGCGGGCGTTGTGTGTGCCGGGCGATTGCCCCACGCTCGACCCGCACGAGCTTGTCACGCTGCTGGAGGCCGGCGTCGAGGACGCCGAGTCGGAGACCTCAGCTGGGTCGGAGCGCTCCTTGAACGCCTTGAGGAACGAGGTCGTGATCATTCCCGACCGTCACGGCAGCGGCACCAACGGCCTGCTGCTCTGCCCCCCCGACGCCCTCTCCCCCAGCTTCGGACCTGACAGCCGTGCACGCCACGAGCAGCTTGCGGACGGCGCGGGAGCGAGCTGGCGGATAGAGCGACCGGCGTCGCTGCTGCTCGACATCGACACGGGCGAGGACCTGAACGTGCTGCGCGAGCGCCTTGCGGGCGAGCGCGTGAGGGCGCCGCGCACCCGCGCGGTCCTCGAGCGCTCGACTGAGACGAGGTCAAGGAGCTCGGACATGCCCGCCGGTCAGGGCTCTCAGGCGGCCTGAGCTCGTGAGCGGCCTCACAGCCCGCGGCCTGAGCGGACTACCGGAGATCGCTCGCGGGACGGATCTCGCCGAGCTGATCCTCGCGGCTCTGGCCGCCGAGCGGCCAGAGCGCCCGCTGCGCGACGGCCAGATCGTGGCGATCGCCCACAAGGCCGTCTCCAAGGCCGAGGGCGCCGTCGTCGACCTGAACGGGGTGCGGCCGAGCGCCCGTGCGCTCGAGCTCGCCGCGGAGGCGCCCGGGCCGAGCGATCAGGCCAAGGATCCGCGGGCGGTGCAGGTGGTGCTCGACCAGTCCGCGGAGATCCTGCGGGCGGCGGGCGGTGTGCTGATCTGCCGTACCCACCATGGCTTCGTGTGCGCCAACGCGGGCGTGGACGGTTCCAACTCCGTCGCCTCAGACACGCTGATCGTGCTTCCGCGCGATCCGGACGCCTCCGCGCGGCGAATCCGCGCGCGTCTGGCCGAGCTCGGTGGCGCGCGGGTGGGTGTGCTGATCAGCGACAGCTTCGGGCGCGCCTGGCGCCACGGTCAGTGCGACGTGGCGATCGGCTGCGCCGGGCTGACCCCGCTCGATGACTGGCGAGGACGCGCCGACAGCACAGGCATGGAGCTGCGCGCGACCTGGCTGGCCGTCGCCGACGCGATCGCCGCGCTCGCCGACCTGGCTCGCGCGAAGGACTCGCGCGAGCCGGTGGTCGTTGTGGAGGGCCTGGAGCGGTTCGTAAGCGAAGAGAACGGCCCCGGAGCCGCCGCGCTGCTACGCCCTTTGGCAGAGGATCTGTTTCGCTGAGCAAACGGTGACGAGCCTTCTTATGACCTCAGTGCGGCCCACTCTGAGGCTCACTCGCGGCCGGTCCGCCGGTCGTCGTCATTCCTGACCGGTCGTGGCCACGGGCGAAGGCGCGTACGAGCCGCGGCGCTGGGAGATCGAGCGGCGTGCGCTGGCGAGCGCTGCGAGCGGAATCCCGGTGGCGAGCATCCGTCCCGGGCCAATGTTGCGCGAGCCGAAGGCGGCAAAGACCTTCGCCGTGCGCTCGTCGTAGCTCGCTGCCGAGAAGAACAGCTTCTCTCCTGCGTTGAGCTTGCGGCCCGTCGCATAGTCGAGTATTTCCCTGGTGTGGCCTTTCAATCCGCGTGAATGACGACGACGGTAGCGCTGTAGGCCACGGTCTAGAGGCTCGGCGCCACCGAGCGCCGGAGCGACGCTGTCGGCGAGCCATTCGGAGGATTGCAGGGCAAAGCCACAGCCCACGCCCCACAGCGGATCCACGGCGCTTGCGGCGTCGCCCACGAGCGCAAGGCCAGGGGCGGTGGGGACGTTGACCACGTTGGTCATGTCGATCTTGCCCATGACCTCCCCTACCTGTCGCGATTCGGTGATTGGCGGAGCGTCCGGTATCGCCGCGACGAAGCTCTGCAACGCAGCCGCAGGATCCTCCCGGAACTGCGGCAGGCGCTCCTTGGAGGGCATCACCGCATAGAAGGTCTGGTTGTTGTCAGTGGGGAAGGCGCCTGCCATGTCTGGGTCGAGCAGCCATAGAGCCGAATCGGGGAATCTCGCGGGCGGAGGCCCTTCGAAGTAGCCGCCGTAGGCAAAGCGCCCGTGTGGCGATCTCTTCGTATCCACCTGCGCCAGCTTGGCCACACGCGAGCCGCGGCCGTCGGCGCCGACCACGAGCCGCGAGCGCAGCTCGACCGTCTGCCCGTGGGGGTCGCTTGCCCTGCACCCACAGACTCGCTCTCCGTCGTAGACGAGCTCTTGCACGCTGTACCCGAGGATCAGCTCGACGCCCGGCGTCTGGGCGGCAATCTCGCGGATCAGCGGGTCGAGGCGTTCGCGGCGCAGATTGATCCCACTCGGCAGGCGGCTGCTCGCCGGCGGGTCGACCCAGCCCCAGCGTGTCCAGGCGCAGGCGCGTGAGCGCACCGCGCCGGCCTGCATCATCGGCTCGATCAAGCCCATGCGCTCCAGCGGGCGCACTCCGGAGGACTGTATGTAGTGCGAGCAGATCCGCTTGAATGCCTGTGGGTCCGGACTCTTCTCGACCAGAGCGACCCGTGCGCCCGAGCGGGCGAGCATGATCGCGGCGCTGCAGCCGGCGAGACTGGCGCCGATGATCGCCACGTCATAGTCGGTCCGGCCGGGAGCGGTGTTCGAAGTGTGTGTGTCCGGCATCTCCAGCTCCTTTGTCTATAGTTCGAGGCGAACTATACAGGACGAACTATGAATGGCAAGCCGATCCGACTGACGACAACCTCATATGCGGTGCTGAGCCTGCTCGGGACCTTTGGCGAGGCGACCCCATACGAGCTCAAGCAGGCGCTCGAGCACACGATCGAGAACTTCTGGCCGGTGCCGCACACGACTTTCTATGAGGAGCCGGCCCGTCTGGCGAAGGCCGGCTACCTCTCACAACGCCAGGAGCAGGGCGGGCGCAGGCGCAAGCGCTACGCGCTCACCGACGCGGGGCGGGCGGCGCTGCGCGAGTGGACCGACTCTCCCGGCGCGCCGCCCTCCCAGTATCGGGACGAGGGCATGCTGAAGGTGTTCGCCGGCGCCGACCCGCAACAGGTGTTCGCCGGGCGCGGCGACTGGCATCGCGCCAAGCTTGCCGAGCTGAAGGGCTACATGGAAGCGTTGAGGTCCCAGCCCGACGGCCCGGACAAGGAGCGCTGGCGGGGGCCCGAAGCGACGCTCGTGGCGGGCATCGCCTACCACCGTCAGATGATCGCCACCCTGGAGCGCTACATCGACGGGAGCGCGGGCGAAGCTCAGACGCCCGCGGTCAGGGAGGACTCGGTGCCGGAGGGCGCCTCCACGCTGCTCGAGCCCTCCACGCCGCTATAGCCCTCCACGCCG
>DATHPT010000055.1:0-5273 GCA_035483615.1 Solirubrobacteraceae bacterium
CCACGCCTGAGACAGTCAGCGGCCTGCTTGGCCGCGGTCTCGATTCGATCGCAGGCAAGCAATCGCTCCAGCGCATGCAGCCGACCATCTGACTCGCATCTGTCGCCGGCAGCGAGCAGAACGCCGTTGAGGGATCCGCTGCGCCCGTCGCGGCACAGGTCCACCAGATCGTCCACCCGCCACGTGGCCTCGCCGAGCAGGGTGCCCACCGACGGTCTGCTCGCCGCGCCGCTCAGCGTTTGAATGATCTCGAACGGGAGCACCGACTTGCTGCGCGAGCGTTCGATCAGCCGCTCGGGCTCCGCGTGCTCAGACCAGTGGATCGTCTGCCGCTGCACGTCCAGGGCCTGCACGAGTTGCCCACTGAGCAGGCGACGCCTGGAGAGATGAGCTTCGCCTGGATAGACCGAGTGAAGCTCCGCGATCACAGCCTCGATCACAGCGACGGTCCACGCAACCTGAGCGTCGCTCAAGAACGGCTCCGCCAGCAGATCGCTCAACCAGGAGCCTCTGCCAGGATGCTCGATGGCGCCAGCGAGATCTTCAGCGTGGACCAGCTCGAGGAAACGCTCGCCCGTCGAGGCGCTTTCGTCGCACAGCCGATCCACGAGGCTGATCCCCAGGTTGAAGACCCCGCACAGCAAGTCGCTGGATGGGCGGGGCATTGTCTCATCGCTGCCCACCACTGCGCTGCCCACCACCTCTGCTGCCCCAGTGCCCGCCACCACGCGTCCGGTCGCTGCGCCAAACGCCACAATCGTCTCGAGTTGCACACGATCGATCGCCTCGCCGGCTGCGGGGAAGGCGTATCGCCGGCAGGCTTCGCCCCACAATCGGGCCCCACTTTGCTCCTCTGCCAGTTGCGCTGATGCGAGCTCGATCGGGGAGAGCAGAAGGCCCCGCTCGTCGAGCCGCAACGCCAATTGAGCCCTGACGGCACGCCTGATGGCTTCCTCCGTCTGCGCCTGGTCGACCCCCTTCGCTGGTGCCCGCCTGGGCGTGACGCTGGGCCGGGCCGAATCGCCGCGGGCGGGGGTGAAACGGGCGAAGTCATCGAGCACGGACACCACGGCCGCGGTGGTGAACAGTCGCCGCGCATCCGCGAAGCGCCTCGGTGGGCCAACACGGCAAAGATCTGCCTGGGTCAGCTCTGGGGAGGGCATGCGCAGGAGCGGGCTGGCCGACCAGCTTCCGTCGGGAAGCTGGTTCGAGCGAAGCCATCCGATCCCAGCTCTCACACTCTGCTCGTCTGCGCCGCCACCGTGGCCCATCAGCGCGCGCAGCGCGAACGCCGTCTCGAATGGGCATCTCGCGCCGTCGACCAGCCACGCCCCACTGGCGCTCTGGAGGTCGACCAAAGCTCCGAGCGCCGCCTCCACCTGCTCAGAGGTCAGCTCACCGGCTGCCTCCAGGCCCTCCAGGGCTTGATAGGTCGTGTAGGTGGCGCCACTCCACCAATATCCACTCCACAGACCGTCGCTCGCTTGCGCGGCGGTCAGATACCGGGCGGCGGCTCGCACCCGCTCGCGATCCTCCCTGCATGTACCGGGCGCAAGCGCCTGGATAGCGACGGCGCTGACGCATGGGTGAGAAGAGCACCACCCCCTGACCTCTGCCTGTGTCGCGGCGCCGACCATCGACTCAACCCCGTCAGCAGGGGCATAGGTGCTGAAGCCACCGCTCGTGGTGTCCTGGTGGGCGCCAAGATAGTCGCGCGCGGCCTCGAGGTCCCCACCATGCGGCACAAGCGCCAAGCACGCCCACGCCGTGCTGTCACAGTCACTTGGCCAGCGGGCGTCGAATCCCCAACCACCGTCGCTGTGCTGCAGCGAGACGAGCGCGTCCGCGCTTTCACCGGTGAGCCCGCGCCTGTCCTCGTCGGTCTCGTCCAGGCAGCGCATCACGAATGCCGTCACCCACTCCGTGCTCGCCAGCCCAAGCACCTCGAAGTCTCGCCACAACAGGTCCTCACCGCGCGCCTCGCGCAGGAACGCTGCAGCTCGCGCACACGTCGTTCTCACCTCGGCAGTCGAGTAGGACATCGCCGCCATCTGTCCGCAGTCCTGCCTAGGGCGTTGGGGCGCTTGTCGAAGGCGTCTCGACTCCCGCCGCATGAAGCAGGCCGCGCTGGAAGGCCGAGGAGGAGGTGAGCCGTGCGCGACCACGCACGTACGGGAACCCCACGCCGCGCGCTCCCTCCGCCGGATAGCGATCGCCAAGTCGCCGGACCGTGTACCTGCCAGCGGTCGCATGGGTGCGGCTCGCGTGCTTGAGGATCGGCGTCTTGGTCTCGGCGATGCCGTGCAGAGCCGACCACTCGACAGGCCACTCAAGTATCTCCTCGAGCCACGCCAGCTCCGCATCAAAGCCGGCGTCGAGCATCAGGTCACGCATTCGCGTGCCGAGGACCGCGGTGGCCTCGCAATCGAAGCTGCACGGCACATGCGGGACGCCGCGCACGCCAAGCCCACGCCAGAGAATGTTCGCGTGCGGGTTGCCGTCGAGAACACGCAGGGAAGTCGAATCGCGCCGACGCTGCCTGTGAGCGGAACTGTTCACAGCCATCGGCCACGTCAGATCGCAAATCCCTTGAAAACGCAGATAGAACTCGCGACAGCACTCTGGGTACCCGAGCAGTGAGCCAATCGCGTCGTGGTCACGACGATCGGCGGCTTCGGCAAACGCCGACACATCCGCGTGGCGACCAATCACGACGCCGCCGGCGAGCTCGCGCGCTTCCAGCATGCGATGGCGATCCGCCAGCACACCCCCGAGAGAGACGGAACGAGCCGAGCGTGGCAGCTGTGCACAAGCGCGGATGCCGGCCACAACCGAGTGCCACTCGACTTCCTCCCACGCCCTGCGGACACGGCGCATGCGCTCCTGCCAGATCTCGCGCGAGTGAGCGTTCACCCACGAGACGCGACTGAACGTCGGCAGCAGGAAGTCAAGCGAATCCTCGAATGCCCTCTCGCCGCCCGCCTTCAGCACCTTCAATGGGCGATCGCCGGCGGCGCCGGGACTGAGCCGAGAGATCTTCACTTCCTCTCCACGTTCCCACGCCCGCGCCAGCGAGGTCTCGAGCGCCGGGCGGCGTGGGCTCAGTGACAAAGGGCGCTTCCCCGCGTCCGTCAGCTCCCGCTCGAGGTCGGAGTACAAGGCCTTCCACACCTCGCAATGCTCGGACCGGTTGCGCCAGTCGCGGTCGACCGCCGTGCCTGGGCACTGCCCCTTGCACATCATGAAGAAGCGACAGTCCTGGCAGCCGCCGGCGCTCTGTGGAGTGCGGTGCAGCGCCAGCGAGCGCTCCATGCCGCGCCCGCGTGACTTCTCGAAGTCGATCCCGTCCTTGTTGGTCCTGCCGCAGTTGCTTCGCTGGCCATCGCCCTCGACACCCTGCACAGCCTTCGTGTTGTAGGGGTCACAGCCATTCCACGTGCAGGTGGTACGCCCGTCGTCGCCGAGGAGCATCTTGCGCATGTCGCCGAACGGCTGTATGCGCAAGCGCGGCGATTGCGTCGAGAGTCGCAGGAACGCTCGCATCGCCTCGATGTTCTCCGCTTGGGAGAGCCCGTAGGTCTCGTGTACGAGCTGCGTCTCACTCTCGAGCAGGTGCAGCCGCAGCGATCCCAGCCCTCGATCGGTTAGATCATTTACCCATTCAACCAGGCGCGGCAGCTGCTCGGGAGCCGCATTGCGGCGGTGCAGAGTGAGAATCATGCTCGGCGCAAAGCCCTCGTCGCACAGACGCTCGAGCGCGGCCTGGCTGCGCGCGGTCGCCGCTCGAGTTCGCTCGAGCGTCCCGAGCCACCGCGTGTCGTTCAGCGCCGCCGGTCCGTCCAGCGACACGCCGACATGCACGTTGTAGCGTCGAAACATCTCGAAGTGCTCGTCGTCGATGAGCGTCGCGTTGGTCTGCACCGTGTTGCGCCCAAACTCGTCAAGCCCCCAAGCCCACAGCTCGTGCAGGTCGTCCTTCGGCAAGAGCAGCGCCTCGCCGCCAAACAGGATGAATGGCCCTCCCTCGGCACGGATGCCGGCCTTCATCTTCTCCATGTCGTAATGACGCGACACGTTCCCCGCATCGCGCTGGGGATGCTGGTAGCAATACTGACACTGAAGATTGCAGCTGACGCCAAGTGGCCGCAGCTCGACGGTCACAGCGAGCGCATCCCGACAGATTGACGTGCCTCAGCCGTCGTCGCCATCGTCGAAAGGCGAGTCGTCGTATGGGGAATCGTCGTATGGAGAGTCGTCATAGGGGGAGTCGTCATACGGAGAATCGTCGTAGGGCGCATCATGGTGTGAGGACCACGGGCTGTCGTCGTGATCGTCGTGGCGCGGGGGCGGCGGAGGGTATTCCGGGATACCCCAGGCGCAGCCCTGTTCGCCCCGATCGGCGGCGCCGGGGCCCATGAGAACGATTGTGAAGCCCGACCAGTCGGGACTGAATGTCACGGCACGGAACGCCCACACTGCATTGCAGTCGGTGTCGTCGTCGTAGCACTTGTTGAACGCAGCGTTGTGGGGAACCCGATACCAGTGATCCCCTGACCACGAGGGACCGTCGGCGCCGGTATCCGCGAACCAGGCCCAGTTCGGGGTCGGCAGGGTGCGAAGGTCTGTACCGAATATCTCCACGGTCTGGTTGGGCTCGATCCGGTACCAGCCGCTCTTGCTCCACGGGTCCGGGCTGCAACCGGAGTCGAACAGCAGGAGGGCGACGTAGGCTGTCTCTGTGTAAGCGTTCTGAAATGAAAGTGGCATGGCGCTCCCTACACCCGCTTTATTGGTTGGATGGATCTTCCATATCGATGACTTGCTCAGAAGGTGCTCGTCGTCGGCGCGAGCTAACCCTTCGGGGTCTCGCGACCGGGTGGCACAGAGGGGGCCGATGCGTCTGCAGGGGTGTGCTGACGCAGCAGGCTCTGGGCCTTGGCTTCGAGATCGGACTGTGAAGTGATCGGAAACAGAGACTCTGGGATCTGTGGCATCGAGATCGGCACCACAGCGGGGCGTCTGCGCCCTCTCCGACCCCCATGCGGCTCGCGTGACTCTCGCTGTGCGACAGCCTCGACAGACTTCCGCTCCCCGCCAGAGGATGACATCACAAAACTCCTCCTTGCCCGATTAACCTAACAATTCGAATGAATGATTTTAGGCATCGTGCATCGCTTTGTCAACGAATTCGGCTGCCTGTTCACAAGATGTCTTAATTTGTCGTTTCCGAAATGACGATCTCGAGCAGATGATCTCGAGCAGCTGACTTGAGC
>DATHPT010000056.1:0-9295 GCA_035483615.1 Solirubrobacteraceae bacterium
CGCCAACGCATAGGGGTCGCCCGGGTCCCCGAGTGACCAGCGCAGCACCGAGCGCGGCCGGAAGCCGATGAATGAGTAGCGCCCCATCCGCTGGCCCTGCTCAGCAGACTCGAGCAGGAACGTCGGCTCCCCTGGCGCCAGCTCTCGCAGCTTCAGGAAGGCTGAAACCGGCGTCTCGCAATCAGCGATGAACGTCTCCCGCAGTGGGATCAGATTGGGATCGTCCGCGGAGCTCTCCGCGGACGCCCTATCGGCGACGCTCATCTAGCACTCGCTCGGCGTCGGAGAGGGCCAGCCCACGGCTGTGCAGTAGCACGAGCAGGTGGTAGAGCAGGTCGGCCGCCTCTTCCCCAACCCGCAGGTCGGTCTCCTCGCACGCGGCGCGAGCCACCTCCTCGGCCTCCTCCATCACCTTCTCGCCGATACGGGCCGGATCGTCAAGCAACTCGACCGTGTAGGACCCCGCCGGACGCTCACGGGCACGATCGCGCAACGTGCGCTCGAGCGCGGGCAGCGTCTCGTGCGGAGCGCCCGAGTCCAGCTCGCCACGGTAAAAGCAGGTGCGCTCGCCCGTGTGGCAGGCAGGACCCGCCGGCTCGACGAGCGCCAGCAGAGCGTCACCGTCACAGTCCACTCGCAGAGAGCGGACCGCCTGTGTGTTGCCACTGGTGGCGCCCTTGTGCCACAGCTCCTGTCGCGATCGACTCCACAGATGCAGCTCACCGGTCGTGCGTGTGCGCTCCAGCGCCAGCTGGTTCATGTAGGCGAGCGTCAGGACCTCGCCCGTGCTCCAGTCCTGCACCACGCACGGCACGAGACCGCGCTCGTCGTAGACGAGCAGCTGCTCGACAGAGGTGCCGGCCGTTGCGCTCACGAGCGGAATTGTAGGTTGCACGAGAACAATGGCCTCGTTGCTTGAGCGCAAGCTGATCGTCGTGACGGGAAAGGGCGGCGCCGGAAAGACGACCGTGGCGTCTGCGCTCGGCCTGCTCGCCGCACGGCGCGGGCTGCGCACGATCGTCGTCGAGCTCGGCGATCAGCACCGGCTGCCTGCTCTTTTCGACCATTCCCGCCCGCCGCAGTCAGGCGCCGAGATAGAGCTCGAGGCCAACCTGTGGGGCACCTCGATCGACCCCGACAGAGCCCTGCTCGAATGGCTGCGCACGGTCGGTGGCCGCATCTCGGTGCGCATGCTCGCGGCGAGCAGCACCTTCCACTACTTCGCCGCGGCGGCCCCCGGAGCGAAGGAGCTGGTGAGCATGATCAAGGTGCTCGAGCTCTGTGAGAGCGAGCGTCAGGGAAAGGACCGGGAGAGCTATGACCTGGTGGTGCTCGACGCACCCGCCACCGGTCATGCGCTGGCGATGCTGCGCTCACCGCAGACGTTCGCCGCGATCGTGAAAGTTGGTCCGCTCGCCGAACGAGCCCGGGACGTGCGGAGGCTGCTCGGAGATCCGCTCAGAACCGCCTTCCTCGCGGTCGCTCAGGGAACCGAGATGGCAATCACCGAGACGCTCGAGCTCGAGGAAGGCCTGCGCCGCGACCTCGACCGCGATCTCGATGCGGTCGTAGTGAACAGCACGGTGCCACGGCGCTTCACGCGTGAGGAGCTGCGGCGGATCTCGATCGCCACCGGCGACGGAGCCCTCGCAGAGCTCAACCGCGGCGCCCCGCTTGTACAGGCCGCAGTATGCATGGCTCACACCGCGTATGAGCGCTCACGGGTGCAGCAGAGTCAGATCGCGCGTCTGCGTCGCCAACGCTTCGCCCGAGGCTCGCCGCCGAGCGTGCTCACCGTGCCCCTTGCCTTCAAGGCCAAGCTCGACCTGAGCGCAGTGCGGACGATCGCAGAGCAGATCCAGCGAAAGCTGTAGCCAGCTCAGGTGATGCCGAGCCGGTCGAGCAAGCCATCGTCGCCGCGCCAGTCGCGACGCACCCGCACCGATAGATCGAGATGTACCTGACATTCGAGCTCCCGTTCGATCTCCTTGCGCGCAGCCGACCCGATCGCCTTGACCATGCGTCCGCCGGCGCCCACCACGATTCCCTTTTGGGACTCGGTCTCAACCCAGATGAGCGCGCGTACGCGCACAAGGTCCTCTCGCACGCGTTCCACCTCTTCGACGATCGTCTCGACCGCGTGGGGCAGCTCCTGGAAGGTGCGTTTGATGACCGCCTCGCGCACAAGCTCGGCCAGCAGCACCGAGAGCGGCTGGTCTGAGATCGACTGCGCGGAGAACATGAAGGGCCCCACCGGCATCAGCTCGACAAGGTTCTCGACAAGCGCCGAGACACCCCGGCCGGTGCGCGCGGAAATCGGAAAGATGTGCTCGCCGACCTCGAGCTCCGCAGCCGCCTGAAGCACCGAGACGGTCGAAGCGCGATCGAGCCGGTCGACCTTGTTGACCGCAATCGTCACCGGCGCCCCACCGTCGATGAGCGCCTGTGCGATGTAACGGTCGCCGGGGCCCACACCCTGCTCACCGTTCAATACGAGCAGGGCAGCATCGGATCCCTCGAGCTCCTGGCGCACGCGGCCCGCCATCCGCTCGGTGAGCGTGTCGCGTGGGCGCTGGACACCCGGTAGGTCGACAAGCACGATCTGGCGGTGCGCATCGGTGTGAACCCCGCGGATCGCCCGCCGCGTGGTCTGGGGCCTGTCGGAGACAATCGCGACCTTCCCACCGACGATCGCGTTCACAAGCGTCGACTTGCCCACGTTCGGCCGTCCAGCCAGCGCGACGAACCCGCTCCGCGTCACGCCCTGCTCGGACCCGTCATCCACCGCGGTCACGAAGCCCCCCAGCGCATGATCTCCGCCTGCAGCGCCAGCATCTCCCCTTCGTCTGTCTCATGGTCCATTCCGACCAGGTGCAGCGCGCCGTGGACGATCGCCTCGCTCACATCGAGAGTGTGCTCGGGGCAGATAACGATGTCGCCGAGCTCACGCGTAACCCCCTCCCCTGGAGCGCCAGGATCGGCTCCGTCGACCGGGAAGGAGAGCACATCGGTGGGGGTGGGCTTGCCGCGATGCTCGCCATTTAGCTGCGCCATGCGAGCGGACCCGACGAACTCGACCGCAAGGTGCCCGCTCCTCACTCCGGCGGACGCCAGAGCGAGCGCGCACAGACGTTCCACCTTGCACTGTGGAAGCGGACCGGAGAGCAGCTGCGCGCCAAAGACCTCGACCTCGAGCATCGATGCGGTGATCAAGCCCTACGTTCAGCTCGACGAAGCTCGGGAGCCTCACGCCGGCTGTGCTCGTCGTAGGCCTCGACGATGCGCTGCACCATCTTGTGACGCACCACGTCCTCACCGCCGAAGCGCACGAACTCGATGCCCTCGATCGCTTCCAGCACTTCCCCCACAGCGATCAGCCCAGATCGCTGCTCTCGCGGAAGATCGACCTGTGTGACGTCCCCGGTGACCACCATCTTCGAACCGAACCCGAGCCGAGTGAGGAACATCTTCATCTGCTCCGGGGTCGTGTTCTGAGCCTCGTCGAGGATCACAAACGAATCGTTGAGCGTGCGGCCACGCATGAACGCCAATGGAGCTATCTCGATCACACCACGCTCAAGATGCTGGGAGACCTTCTCGGGGTCGAGCATGTCGTGCAGAGCGTCGAACAGTGGACGCAGGTAGGGATCGACCTTCGCCATCAGATCCCCTGGCAGGAATCCAAGCCGCTCACCGGCCTCCACCGCCGGGCGGGTGAGGATGATCCGGTTGACCTCGTGGCGTGCGAGCGCAGCGGCGGCCATTGCCACCGCGAGAAAGGTCTTGCCAGTGCCTGCGGGGCCAACGCCGAACGTGATGGTGCTCGAGCGAATCGAGTCCACGTAGCGCTTCTGATTGACCGTCTTGGGCGCCACGGTGAGACTGCGATGCCGCCACACGATGTCCTCCAGCACGCGAGCGGGCGATTCGTGGGCATCGAGCGCGCCGGTGACGGCGGCGATCGTGCCCGGGGCGATCTGATGGCCGCGTCCGATCAGCTCGGAGAGCTCATGCACGACCCGCTCGCCGGTGCGCGTGTCCTCCTCTGAGCCTTCGAGCGTGAGCAAATTGCCGCGTAGGAAGACCTTGCACTGCAGATGTCCCTCCAACGCGCGAAGAACAGCGTCCTGGCTACCGGCCAGCTCGGCAGCGACCTCGTTGGGCAGCTCGATCTGAGTTCTCATCGGCCGGGCCCAGCCCGCCGGTTTCCAGTTGCGTGACTGTCTCGTGCGGCGCGCATCGCGACCACGCTTGCACTCATCCGCCGAGCGCCGCCTTGACGAGTCCTGAGACGCGCCGCCCGTCAGCACGGCCGTCGACAGCGGCCATCACGCTCTTCATCGCAACCCCCATGTCCTTCGGCGAGCTCGCGCCGCTGTCGCTCAGCGCTTGCTCCACGATCGCCTGCAGCTCGGCATCGGACAGCTCAGCTGGCAGATAAGCCTCGATCATCTCCCCCTCGGCCTCCTCGCCCGCGGCAAGGTCCTCGCGTCCCGCCTCACGAAATGCCCTCGCCGCCTCCAACCGCCGCTTGCGCTCGCGCCGCAGCACCGCAAGCTCGTCCTCCGAGCCCTCCTTCGATGCCTTCTGCAGCTCGGAGAGGATCATCCGCAGCGCGCCCACACGCTGCTTCTCACCCGCTCGCATCGCGTCATTGAGGTCGAGCTTCACGTCGTCGAGGATCGCCATCGTCAGCTCAGGATACGCCGACCGAAGGAGAGCCATGTGTCGATCCCTCGCTTTCGGGCGCCTGCAACGGCGTGGGGCTGCCGAGACGGCCCGGTGAAGAGACGTCGCGACCGAACAGCAACGCGACATTCCAGTCCATCAGCAGACGCAGCTTGCGCCCGAGCCCGGGCATCAGTAGCAGGTGATAGGTGCGCGCGATGAACCACGCCGGCAATCCTCGCCAGCGCAAGCCAAGCGTTATCGCGACCGCCTTGTTGTGACCGAGCTCCGCGACCACGCCAGCCGTGCGATAGCGAAACGACCGGGGCCGACGATGCTCCAGCGCGGCTGCGATGTTGCGCGCCACCAGCCGTCCCTGACGGATCGCGTGTTGGGCGGTGGGTGGGCATGCATGTCCTCGCCGAGCCGGATCGGGCACACCGGCGCAATCGCCGATTGCCCAGACACCCGCTCGTCCCACCACACGCATCTCCCTGTCGGTGGGTATCCGCCCGCCCTCGCCCAGTGGCAGGCCAAGCGAGGCGACCGCCGGGCTGGGCTTGACTCCTGCCGTCCACACGACTGTGCGGGCGGCGATCTCCTCACCGCTTGAGAGGGTCGCGCTGCGCGAGCTCACAGCGGCCAGAGTCGTGTCGGTCTTGACCTCAACTCCCCGGCCCAGCAACTCTCGCTGAGCGAACGCGGACAGACTCGGTGGCACCTCGAGCATGATCCGCTTACGCGCCTCGACCAGGACCCAGCGCATTCCCTGGGCCCGGCAACGTGGATACAGCTCGATCGCCTGCGCGGCGAAATCCTGAAGCTCGGCGAGTCCCTCGAGACCGGCATACCCGGCGCCGACAAACACAAAGCCGAGTTGCTCAGCACGACGCGCCGGATCCTCGATGGACTCGCCGATGTCCAGGCAGGTGAGCACCTGGTTGCGCAGGGCGGTCGCGTCGGACAGCGACTTGAACCCGGTCGCGTACTCGGCGAGCCCGGGAATCGGCAGCGTGCGCGAGACCGATCCGAGCGCCACCACCAGATGGTCATAGCCAAGCTCGATCTGCTCTCCGTCGATGCGACTCACGCGAAGCAAGCGTCCTTGCGGATCGGCGCCGGTGACGCCCCCGATGAGCATCTCAGTGCGTCGTAGCTGCGATCGCAACGGGACGACCACGTGGCGCGGATCGAGAGTGGCGCCCGCCGCTCCAGGCAGCAGCGGGGTGTAGAGCATGAAGTTGGCGTCATTGACAAGCGTGACTCGGGCGCCACGCACCGCAGAAATACGCTCGAGTGAGCGCGCGGCATAAAAGCCGCCGAAGCCGCCGCCCGCAATGACGATGCGCGGGTTCATCTATGAGCACACTAGCCTCGTCACCAAGGTAGAGACCAATGTCACAAGCGTGTTACAAACCGGCGCAGGCCCAGGATCGGCAGAATGGGTGGCTGTGAACGCCTCCATCTACGCAAACGCACTTGCCCCATTCCTCGCAGAAGGCGAGCGACTGAGGCCCGCAGCCGGCGAGGTGTTCGACGCGCACACCCATCTTGGGCTCGATGAGGACGGCCGCTCGCTCGACCTGGCCACATTGCTCTCACAGCTCGATGCCGCCGGTGCCCGCAGAGCATGCGTGTTCCCATTGCACGATCCCGAGCGCAGGCCTTCCTACAGCATCCCCAACGACCGCGTGCTCGGGTGGGCCGAGGAAAGCAACGAAAGGCTGATCCCCTTCTGCCGGCTGGACCCCGCCGAAGCGCCGGTCGCCGAGGGTGAGCGCTGCATCGCCAAGGGGGCGCGCGGGATCAAGCTCCACCCGCGCGCTCAGGCCTTTTCATTCGACGGCCCCGAGATGGACAGCATCTTCAAGCTCGCCGAAGACGCCGGCGTTCCGATCCTGATCCACGCTGGCCGCGGTATGCCCCCAATCGCAGACGGGCTGGCGAACCTCGCGCTGCGCCATCCCGACGCGGTGCTGATCCTCGCCCACGGCGCGATCTGTGATCAGGGGATCCTCACCACGAGACTGGCCGACCATCCGGGTGTGCTCTATGACACCTCCTGCTTCTTCCCGACCGACGTAATCGAGTTGTTCGCCCGCGTACCGGCGGAGCGAATCGTGTTCGCATCAGACCCCCCGTACGGGCTCACCTCGAGCGGCCTGTATCTGGCTTTGCGGGTGGTCTTCCATGCCGGCCTTGACGAGCAGGCGATCAGAGGCGTGCTCGGGGAGACCATGGCGGGGCTCGTCGATGGCCGCGGGCTACCGCCGAGGAGCGCGCCGCGCCGCGGCCCGGAGATCACCTTCTCAGGCCGTCTTGCACGTGCATATGGCTATGGCAGCCTCGCCGGTCCGGCCCTGTTCTCCGGCGCGGTGGAACAGGCGCAAGGGATGCTCGATCTGGCGATCGCCGTATGTCGCGACCCAGAGCCGGGGACGGTGGGCGAGGCGCTGGACATGATCGGCGCCGCCCTGATCGCGGCGCGCACGCTGCTGGACAGCGAAGCGGGCTTGAGACCGGCGCTCGACCTTTTGTTCAGGGCGGTAGCGCATGCGGCCACCGAGCTGCCCGATTCGCCTCAAGGCTCCGTCGCAGCTGACACCCTGGCAGCCGAGCTCGCCACATCGCGTGACCCTGGCTAAGTTTTGGGAAACACGGACCGAGCCGTGGAACGTCTCAGTTGCGTGCGGCCCGCTCGTCTGCGTTGTGAGGGCTCACGCTTGGAGGCCATTGCTTCCTAGATCCACCTAGAGGCGACTGAGCCATAGCGCCGACCACTCGCCGTGCTCGAGCCGGCGACGCTCGCGCAGACCGTGACGCTCGGCGAACAGCTGGGCGACCTCGGAAGCCTGGTCGCTTAGCAACCCACTTGCGATCAGATGCCGAGGCGCCAGCGAGATCCTGTCGGCGAGCTCGATCAGCAGTGGCTTCAACAGATTGGCAAGCACGATCGGCACCGGCGCGCCACCGCTCTCCGGCAGCTTCTCGCGGCGCAGGTCGAAAAGGCGCGCATCGATCTCCACGCCGTTGACAGCGGCATTGGCTGCGCTCGCGAGCACGCTCTCACGATCGTTGTCCAAAGCCAGCAGTGGGCCATATCCAAGCGTGGCGGCCGCGATCGCGAGCACACCAGAGCCGCTGCCAAGGTCCAGCACCGCGCCGCGACCCTCCTCGACGGCCGCTAGCTCCAGGAGCAGCTGCAGGCACATGCGCGTTGTCGCGTGCGCCCCGGTCCCAAACGCTTGAGCGGGATCGATCACGATCTCGCGCGCGCCCGTCCGCACGCTGGGGGCTTCCCAGGGCGGTCGCACGTGCAGCGCCGGGGCCTTGCTCTGCACGCCATCCACCATGGGCGGCTCGAGCAGCACCGGATGATGAAACTGCTTCCAACGCTCCGACCAGTCATCGGGAACTTCGCTGGTTGATATCTCAACCAGCGCGTCTCCGGCGATTGCGTGCAGGTCGGGCAGGTCGGGAAGCTCACCCGGGGACCCATAGACGGCATATTCGACGCTGCCCTCCTCCCCTCCCCCAAGCCCTACCTCCTCGACTCCGCCAGGGGCAAGCTCGAGCAGGTCGGCCAGGACAAGCTCGGCGTCGGCGCGCCTGACGCGCAGAGCGAGGCGAATCACGCGGCCTGGTGGCGCAACATGCGGCGCAGCTTCGAGAACACCGATTCCTCAGAGCGCAGATTGTCATCGGTGAGCATCTCGTTGAGGCGTCCCAGCAACTCGCGTTGCTCGTCGGTGAGCCGCCGCGGGACGACGACGTTGACGACCACTCGCAGATCACCACGACGGCCGCTGCGCAAAGACGGCATCCCCTGCCCTCGCACCATCAGCAGGTCTCCCGGCTGTGTGCCAGAGGGCACATCGACAGCAGCAGGGCCATCCAGGGTTGGGACTTCGAGCGTTACCCCGAGTGAAGCCAGCGGCGCGGAGACGTCGAGCGCTGTGATGAGATCGTCGCCTTCGCGGAAGAACCGCTCGTCAGGACGAACTCGCACCAGCAGGTACAGGTCACCGGGCGCTGCGCCACGTTCCCCGGCGTGGCCGCGCCCGCTGACCCGGATGCGCTGACCGTCGTCGATCCCGGCCGGCACGCTCACCTGCTCGCTGCGCTTGACCGTCTTCTGGCCACGACCGCCGCACTCCTCGCAGGGAACGCTGGGAAGCCGCCCGTCCCCGTGACAGGCATCGCAGAGACCGGTTCGCATCATCTGTCCGAAGGGAGTGCGAACGACGCTCTGTATCTGTCCGGCGCCGTTGCAGCGCGAGCAGCGCTCGATCGGCGTTCCCGGCTCGGCCCCATTGCCATGACAATGCTCGCAGTGGTCGATTGCCTCAAACGACACCTCGACCTCACTGCCCTTGGACGCTTCCACGAGCGTCATCTCGACCGCAACCGCTATGTCACCGCCAAGCGCTGATCCAGAGCTCCCACCGAACGAGCCGCCGGAGCCGAAGAATGCATTGAAAAGATCCCCGATCGAGCCGAACCCGTCGAAGTTGGGCGCGTATCCGCCGGAGCGCAGACCTTCGTGGCCATAGCGATCGTAGGTGGCGCGACGCTCGGGATCGGACAGGATCTCGTAAGCCTCAGCGGCCTCCTTGAACTTCTCCTC
>DATHPT010000057.1:0-7172 GCA_035483615.1 Solirubrobacteraceae bacterium
CATCATCTCGAGCTGGTCAACGTGGTCGTCGAGCAGGCGCTGGAGCAGGCCGGCGTGGAGCTCGAGCAGATCGACCTCGTGGCCGCAACCCAGGGCCCAGGCCTCGTGGGGGCTCTGCTCGTCGGATTCTCGACCGCCAAGGCTCTGGCCGCCGCTCGTGAGCTGCCATTCGCCGCGATCGATCACCTGCAGGGGCACGTGGCGGCGAACTTCCTGCGGCCCGTCGGCGACCCGCACGGCGAGGCGTTCGAGCCGCCGTTTCTGTGTCTGATCGCAAGCGGAGGCCACACGCTGCTCGCCCAGGTGCATGACCACGAGGGCTTCCAGACCCTCGGTCGCACGCTTGACGACGCGGCTGGCGAGGCTTTCGACAAGGGCGCAAGGATGCTGGGGCTCGGCTATCCCGGCGGCCCCGCCCTCGAGCGCCTTGCAAGCGGCGGAGACCCCAAGGCGTTCGAGTTCCCCGCGTCGGGATCCCGCTCGCGGGGTGGCCGCGGCGCCACGCGCGCATTTGGGCAAAGCCTCGACTTCTCGTTCGCGGGCGTCAAGACCTCGCTGCTCTACCGGCTACGGGAGCTCACCGAGGCGCAGCAGAGCGAACGGGCTGCGGACCTGGCTGCCTCCTATCAGGATGCGATCGTCCAGCACCTCTTGGCCCGCGCCGAGGAAGCGCTCGAGCTGACAGGGCTCGACCGGCTGGCTGTCGGCGGTGGGGTCGCAGCCAACGGAGAGCTGCGACGGCGTCTGGCTGAGCTCGGGGCGAGTGTGCACGTCCCCCCGAGCGTGCTCTGCACCGACAACGCCGCGATGATCGGCGGGGCCGCGCGCTTCGCGCAGACGCTGCCCTACCCGCAATATCTCGGGCTGGATGCCTATGCAACAGGCGAGCGCCCGCGGTGACCGTCGTCACGCTCTACACCAAGCCCGACTGCCATCTCTGCACGGAAGCGCACACGGCTCTCTTGAAAGTGCAGTGCGATATTCAATTCGAGCTCTCCGAGCTGGACATCACACGCGACGAGGCGCTTCACCGCGCCTACTTCGAGCGGATCCCGGTCGTCGCGCTGGCCGGCGAGGAGCTGTTTGAATACTTCGTCGACGAGGAAGCTCTCAGAGATCGTCTGAGAGCCATCCTCTAGAGTCACGAGCGATGGCTTACAACGAGTTGACAACTCCCGTGAGCGCGATTCACGATGACGAATCGACCGCAGCCGACAGGCTCTCGCTGGGTGTGGCGGCGCGGCTCTCGCGCTATCTGCAAGTGCTCACCCAGGCCAAGAAGATGGGCAAGGAGACAATTTCCTCGCAGGAACTCTCCGACTACACCCATGTCAACTCCACCCAGATCCGACGCGACCTGTCGGGCTTCGGGAAGTTCGGAAAGCGGGGCGTCGGCTACAACGTCGAGTCGCTTGTATCCCAGATCCGCAAGATCCTGCGCACTGCCGGTCAGCACAACATCGCGCTGATCGGGGCGGGTCACCTCGGCAAGGCGATCGCTTCCTCTGACATCTTCGCCGACCACGGGTTCAGGGTCGTCGCGATCTTCGACGTGGATGCTGCGAAGGTCGGCACGGAGGTCGGCAGCCAGATCGTGCGGCACATCAGCGAGCTCCCGCAGGTTGTCGAGGAAGAGGACATCGTCGTCGGGGTGCTTGCGATCCCCACTCGCGCCGCCCAGGGTCTCGCTGACGAGCTTGTGGCGGCTGGGGTGAAAATCATCTTCAACTACTCCGAGTCGCTGCTGGTGGTCCCACCTGAGGTGACCGTCCACACCTCCAGTCCCGCTGTTGACCTGCTCTACGCGCTGTACTTCTACCTGACCTGAACCACCTTGCCCGAGTCACGCTCCTCCGGGTTCCTAAGCTGGGGGTCACCGTGATCGTTTGCGGGCCCTCTCCAAACAGCTCGTCATGACCAGCCCAGATCTCGACAAGGCAGTTGAAACATTCGCGGATTCGACCGATCTCACCGTCGGTCTGGAGGAGGAGTTCGCGATCCTCGACCCCACCACGCTCGACCTCGTTCCACGCTTCGAGGAGCTGCGCGACTGCGCGCTTCAGTGCGACCCGCTGCTCGGAGCCTCGATCGCCGGGGAGCTGATCTCCTCGGAGATCGAGATCGTCTCCGGGCGTGGCGAGAATCTGGCCGATGCGCTTGTCCGTCAGCGTGAGCGCCGCCGGCGTCTGTTCGCGCTCGCCGGGCGCGAGGGCGCAGCTCTTGCAGCCACGGGCACCCATCCGTGGGCGGACTACCGCAAACAGCCGATCATCGACACCGAGCACTATCGCCGCGTCGAGCAGGGCCTGAAGTACGTGGCCTGGCGCAACAACACGTTCAGCCTGCACGTGCACGTGGGTGTCAGCGACATCGACCGTGCTGTGCGGGTGTGCGATCGGCTGCGGCCCGTATTGCCACTGTTGCTTGCCCTGTCCGCGAACTCGCCCTATCTCGACGGGCGCGACTCCGGCCTGCACTCGGCCCGTACCCAGAGCTTCACGCGCAACTTTCCCCGCTGCGGAGTGCCGGACGCCTTCGGGGGCTGGGCCGCCTATCGCGAGTACATCGAGTTCCTGGTGCGCACCCGCTCGATCGTGGAGTTCACGCAGGTCTGGTGGTCGGTGCGCCCCCATTTCGAGTTCGGAACAGTCGAGGTCAGGATCTGCGACGCGCAGAGCACCGTGGGGGAGTCAGAGGCGCTTGCCGCCCTGATCGTGGCGTGCGTCGCCCAGGCAGCACGCGACGTCGACGAAAGCGTGCCGTTCTGCGACCCAGCCCCGCGTTTGGTCGAGGAGAACATGTGGCGCGCGATTCGCTTCGGGCTCGACGGTCGCATGGTCGACCTCGATCGGGCGGAGGAGTACCCGGCGGCGGCGATTGCCGAGCGGCTGGCGGTCTGGACCGAGCCGGTGCGCACCGAGCTCGGCCTTGAACCGGTCTTTCCCGAGCGCAACGGGGCTCAGCGCCAGCGCCGGATGATCGAGACCGGCTCAGGGCCCGAGGAGGTATTCGCCGCATCGGTGCGCGAGACGTTGCAAACCTATTCCGAGGAGGTGGCCGTGTGATGAGCGATGGACAGGAGCAGGTTGGAGGGGCAGCCACACAGGCCCAGCCCAGCGAGGAGGAGATGCGGGCAGCCTACGAAGCTGAGCTGAACCGAATCACCAGCTCGGAGATGATCCTCCAGACGGCGGTCTCCCTGATCAACATCGCCGGCCGCCGTCTCGGGCTCGGCGGCCCTCCCTCACCGGCCGCGGCAGCCGAGCGCGATCTCGAGCAGGCAAGCGACGCGATCGACGGGGCAAGCGCACTGCTGCCGATCCTCGAACGACGCATGCCCCGCGAGCTCGGTCCGCTGCGTGACGCGATTGCCCAGCTGCAGGTTGCCTATGCACGCGAGGCCCAGAGCGCCGGGGACGGAGCGCCCGCGGCGGCTGCCCAGGCGGCTCCCTCCCAGCCGGCCACACCGACGACCGAGCAGAGCAAGCCGACCGGGACCGAGCAGAGCAAGCCGACCGGAAGCGAGCAGAGCAAGCCCACTGAGGACCAGTCGAGCAAGCCGACCGGGGACGAGCAGCGTCCTGGGCCGGCCCAGGCGAGCGGCAGGTTGTGGGTGCCAGGGCGCTGACAACACCGAGACCCAGGCCCGGCACACCGCTTTCCGCCTCCGCAAACGATAGACTCCGCGCGCCTTTACGCCGGGTGGTGCGCTCGTAGGGAGTGGCCCGTGCGAGAACTGTGCGCGCGAATCTCCTCGCGCGGCACGCCAATCAGACCGCGGAGGATTTCTGTTGAGCAGCTTTCTGACGAACCATGGGGTCGTCGTCGCCCTCGTATGCGCCGCGTGCGCCGTTATATACGGCCTCGTGACCACTCGTTCCCTGCTGGCGCTCTCGCCGGGCGATGAGCGGATGCAAAGCATCTCGCGGGCCGTCCAAGAAGGCGCCCGTGCTTACCTGAACCGTCAGTACACGACGATCGCGCTTGTCGGCGTGGTGCTGTTCGTGGCGCTGATCTTCATCCAGAACATCGCCGTGGCTTGCGGCTTTGCGATCGGCGGTCTCCTCTCGGGCGCAGCCGGCTACATCGGTATGAACGTCTCCGTGCGCGCCAACGCCCGCGTCGCCGAGGCTGCCCGTGGCGGTGTCTCGCCGGCATTGAGCGTGGCTTTCCGGGGCGGAGCAATCACCGGAATGCTCGTCGTCGGCCTAGCCCTGCTCGGCGTCGCCGGTTACTACGGTCTGCTCACCGCCGCCTTTGGCGACAGCCAGCGGACCGCGACCGACGCTCTGATCGGGCTCGGCTTCGGCGGCTCGCTGATCTCCGTCTTCGCCCGACTGGGCGGCGGCATCTTCACGAAGGCCGCCGACGTCGGCGCCGATCTCGTCGGCAAGGTCGAGGCGGGCATCCCCGAGGACGATCCCCGCAACCCCGCCACGATCGCCGACAACGTCGGTGACAACGTCGGCGACTGCGCCGGCATGGCAGCCGATCTGTTCGAGACCTATGCCGTCACCGCCGTGGCGGTCATCCTGCTCGGCGTGCTCACCTTCAGCGAGCAGACCCAGGTCGCGCTCTACCCGATGGCGCTCGGCGCCGTGGCGATCATCGCCTCGATCATCGGCACCTTCGCCGTGCGCTCGAGCACCGGCAACGTCGAGCGCGCCCTCTACCAGGGGCTGGCGGTAGCAGGGATCATCTCGGCCGCCGCGTTCTACCCGATCACCAAGTGGCTGATGAGCGACGTCAACTTCAAGGTGGTCGGATCGCACGTCCAGACCCCCAGCGTCGGCGACTTCTACCTGTGCTCGCTGATCGGCATCGTGATCACCGGCCTGCTGTTCGTGATCACCGACTACTACACCTCAACGCGCTTCCCGCCCGTCAAGAAGACGGCGAAGGCGTCGATCACCGGACACGCCACCAACATCATCCAGGGCTTCGGCTCGGGCCTGCAGGCAACCGCGCTCCCGGCGATCGTGCTCGCGCTGGGCATCCTCGGCTCCTGGAAGCTCGCGGGCGGCGGTGTGCAGGGCATCTACGGCATCGGCGTGGCAGCGATGGGCATGCTCTCGCTGACCGGTCTGATCGTCGCGCTCGACGCCTTCGGCCCGATCACCGACAACGCCGGTGGCATCGCCGAGATGGCCGACCTGCCCGAGGACGTCCGCAAGGTGACCGACCGGCTCGACGCCGTTGGCAACACCACCAAGGCCGTCACCAAGGGCTATGCGATCGGCTCCGCAGCGCTGGCAGGACTCGTGCTGTTCGCCGATTTCCAGCAGGTGCTCAGCGAGAGCAGCCACGAAGTGATCAACTTCGGCATCAACGAACCGCCCGTCCTGATCGGGCTGCTGCTCGGTGGGCTGATGGTCTGCCTGTTCGCCTCCCTCTCGATCGAGGCGGTCGGGCGTGCCGGTGGAGCCGTCGTCGAGGAGGTGCGCCGCCAGTTCCGCGAGAAGCCCGGGATCATGGAGGGCACCGAGGAGCCCGACTACGCGGCCTGCGTTGACATCGTGACCCGCACCGCACAGCGCGAGATGATCCTTCCGTCGCTGCTTCCGATCCTGCTCACGCTCGTGATCGGCCTGATCGACCAGCAGGCGCTGGGTGGGCTGCTGATCGGAGTGATCGTGGTCGGTCTGTTCTTCGCCGTCCTGATGACTGCAGGGGGCGGTGCCTGGGACAACGCGAAGAAGCTCATCGAGGATGGCGCCTTCGGCGGCAAGGGCTCCGAAGCCCACGCCGCCTCGGTCACCGGCGACACCGTCGGAGACCCCTTCAAGGACACCGCAGGACCGGCGATCAACCCGATGATCAAGGTTGCCAACATCGTCGCCATCCTGATCATCCCGCTGATCACCTGAGATACCCACAGTCCGCTCGCGGCAGCGCTCTCGACGGATGTTTCACTCCGTCGAGAGCCACGAGTGGCTCTGGCGCTGCGATAGTGCCTAAGCTCAAGGAAGAGACGAGATGACCGGCAGGCAGGTTCATCGCACCGGTACGACTGTGCTGTCGCTGGGGATGGTCGCGATCGGCATCGCACTTGCGGTCGAGGCGATCGGCGGCCACGACGGCGTGCTCTCGACGCGCCTGCTGCTCGGGATCCTGTTCTTCGTGGGTGGCTTGGCGCGCCTGTACCTGGAGATGAGAAGGGATCGCAGAACATGAGCGCCACCAGCGGAGAGGAGCCGGGCGGCTCCGCGCCGGACCTCGGGGGCCTCTCCGACGGGCACGCCGGGCACCCGCGAGCCGCCGAGCTGGGCGAGCGAGGCCGCACCACGCTGCGTCACAGCCTCGGCTCGCCGATTCTGTTCGCGGTTGTCTACACCTCACTCGCGAGCGCCGTGTTCTTCTCCCTGGGAGTCGTGGCCGATCACGCGCTCGGTCTCACCCCGGTCGTGTTTCTGATCGCCGCGGTGATGTTCGGGGTGACCGCAATGACCTACGTCGAGGGCGCCTCCCTGCACCAGGAGCCCGGCGGCTCGACGGTGTTCGCGCGCTATGCCTTCAACGAGCTCGTCAGCTTCATCGCCGGCTGGGCCATGCTGCTTGACTACGTCATCCTGATCGCGGTCACCGCGTTCGCGGCGACCCAGTACCTGAGCGTGTTCTGGGCGCCACTCGGACACTCGAGCGAGGCGCTGCTGCTGTCGATCGCGATCATCGCGTTCGTGGTGTTCGCCAATGTGCGCGGCTTCAACTGGCGCCGTGAATTCCGCATCGGCCTGGTCGTGGTGGGAGCGCTCGTGCTTGAGCTCGTCGCGATCGCTATCGGGCTCGCTCAATCCTTCGACGCCCACCGGCTCGTCTCGCAGGTCCACCTGGGGACCGCGCCCACCTGGTCGGGCCTGATCTTCGCGCTCACGGTCACCACGATCGCCTTCACCAGCGTCGAGTCGGCCTCGGGCTTGGCGGGGGAGGTGAAGGCCGGCCGTGGCGCCCTGCGCAGGCTGATCGCCAGTGGCACGGCAACCGTGGTGCTTGCCTATGTGGGTATTGCCGTCGTCGCCGTGACCGCGCTCCCTCTGCCCAGCGAAAACGCGCCGGGGCACGATTTCACTGATGCTCCCGTGGTCGACGTGATGCAAGCCCTGCATCCTCACTGGCTCTCCCAGGCCTTGGTCTACTCGATCGGCCTGATCGCCGCCGGAACCTTGATCGCCGCC
>DATHPT010000058.1:0-4151 GCA_035483615.1 Solirubrobacteraceae bacterium
CTCTGCAGCGTCTCTGTTGAGCCGACCTGGTCGGTGAACAACAGCGTCACTGTTCCCGTTCTCCGCTCGGACACTGCTGTAAGCCCCGTTGGCGGGGGCGGTACGGAATCCGACGACTGCGGCACACCCGACTGCGGTAGCCCCGACTGCGGTCCCGACAGTGGTGGTCCCGACAGTGGGCCGCTCGACTGAAACTCGACCGGCGACTCGACCGGCTGCGGCGTTGCGGCACCCGCGCGGATCTGCTCGACCAGCTCGCGGGTGGCCGGCGACGGCGCGATCCCGAGCTCTGACGCGAATCGGTCAGCCAGGCGGCGGTAGGTGGTGAGCGCCGCCGAGCGGTCTCCATGAGCCACCAGGCGGCCGATCAGATCGCGATGGGCCTCCTCGGAGAGCGGGTCGAGCGCGACCTGGCGACGAGTGAGAGCGATCGCCCCCGTGAGGTCTCCGGCGGCCTGGGCGGCGCCAGCCATACGCTCCAGCAACGCCACGACACGCGCGCAGTGCTCCTCGCGGCGCTCGTAGACCCATTCGTCGTCGAGGTCTTCGAGCAGTTCACCCCCGGAGAGCTCGAGCGCATCCTCGAGCCGCCCTTCCGCCAGCAGCCGGTCGAACTCGCCCACGTCCGTCCAGATCTCATCCGGACCGGCGAGGGCGACTCCATCGCGAGTGGCCAGCAGGTAACGATCGGCGTCTGTGCCCAGCGCGCGACGCAGCGACGACAAGGCGCTGCGCAGGCTTGTGCGCGCGCTCTCCTCGAGCACATCGGGCCAGAAACGGGCTGCGAGCTGGCCGCGGGGGTGCGTGCGTCGCTCCAAGGCGAGCAGGCCAAGCAGCGAACGTGTCCGCCGGCTCGCCGGCAACTCCAGATGCACGCCATCCACCTCGAGCGCCATCTCCCCCAGTAGCTTGACGCGCATCATCGAGCGAAGCCTACGCAGATTCATGCGCGTTTCGCGCGCGCTTCACGGTGGCGCCACGGAGCCCTGGGACAGTTGCTCTCAGAACGCACAACCGCAAAGGGAGACGCAGATGGCCACCGAGGTACAGCTGGACCAGGAGAAGCTGGAAGGGTTCATCGAGCGAATCGTGCTCGACACGGGAACCGCGATGCGCGGAGGACTGATGTACATCGGCGACCGCCTCGGCATCTTCGCGGCGCTCGCGGAGTCGGGACCGGTGACGGCTGGCGAGCTCGCTGGACGGACAAGTCTCGACGAGCGCTACCTGCGAGAGTGGCTGGGCTCGATGGCGACGGCCGAGTACCTCGAGCACGACAGCAAGGACGACAGGTACTTCCTGCCGCCCGAGCACGCCCTGCCGCTCGCCGACGAGGAGTTTCCTTTCTTCGCGGGCGGAATGCTGCAGATGATCGTCCCGACGGTCACCGTTGCGCCGCAGGTGGCCGAAGCCTTCAGGACCGGTCGAGGAGTCACCCAGGACCAGTACCTGCCCGACATGTACGAGGCGATCGAACGCATGACGGCGCCGTGGTACAAGCACGAGCTCGTGCAGGCGTGGCTCCCCGCGATGCCCGGCGTCAAGGAGAAGCTGGAGGCGGGTGGATCAGCCTGCGACGTCGGCTGCGGGTCGGGTCGCGCTCCGATCACGATCGCCAAGGCGTTCCCGGGAGCCGAGGTTCACGGCTATGACGTCCACGCCGGCTCGATCGAGCGCGCACGGGCAAGCGCGCAGCGTGAGGGCGTCGCCGAGCGCGTGACGTTCACGGTCGGCGACGGCGCCGACCTGGACCAGGGACGGTTCGACCTCATCAGCACGTTCGACGTCGTGCACGACTCCGTCGACCCGGTCGGGCTGATGAGCGCGATTCGCGGGGCTTTGCGGGCGGACGGCACGTACCTGATGCTCGAGATGAACGCCTCGGGGGAGGTGGAGCAGAACCGCAACCCGCTCGGCAGGTTCCTCTACAACGTCAGCACCCTCTATTGCATGACGACCTCGCTGGCCCATGGCGGCGCGGGCATCGGCGCCTGCATGGGGGAGGAGAAGGCCCGCGAGCTGGCCTATGCGGCCGGCTTCACGCACTTCCGCAAGCTCCCGATCGAGAACCCCTTCTCCGTCCTCTACGAGCTAAGGGCATAGGAGCGACGTCGCGGCGACCTGCCCGTGCGGTCGCCGCGTTGACTGAAGGACGCAAACCGACAATCTTGTAGGAAAGGAGCAGCTCAGATGAGAATCCAGACCAGGCCGGGGTCACCGCCGCTCAGCGCGGAGGCACAGCACGATGCGCGCCACTGTGGACAGGAGCAGAGCCGTGCTCGCTACCCGGATATCGAGGGCTTCGTCGAGCGTGATGGCCGGCGGCTCTTTTACGAGATCTATGGCGAAGGCGAGGAGACGCTGTTCCTGCTTCCGACCTGGTCGCTCCTCAACTCCCGCTACTGGAAGATGCAAATCCCCTACTTCGCACGCCATTTCAGGGTGCTGACGATGGACGGTCTCGGCAACGGGCGCTCCGACCGCTGCCGTGACCCGCGCCGCTACGCACCCGCGGAGTTCGCCCGCGACTGCCTGGCCGTGATGGACGCGACCGGGACTGAGCGGGCGGTGATGGCAAGCCTCTCCACAGGAGCCCAGTACCAGCTCGAGCTCGCACGGCTCGCACCCGAGCGAATCGTGGGAGCTGTGTTCATCGGACCGATGTTCAACTACACCCCGTCTCACATGTGGGTCCTGTTTCACCCGCTGACCCTCTCCCTGTCCCAAGTTCTGCGCGCGCCCAAACCCGTCTGGTGGGGACACATGAGCCCAGCCCATTGGCGCGAGAACTACGAGGCGTGCGTGGAGTGGTTCTTCTCCCGCTCCCTTCCAGAGCCACACTCGACCAAGTCGGTCGAAGACGGAGTCGGATGGGCACTGGAAACCGACCCGAAGACGCTGGCCGCCACGCTGGCGCACGGCAGCTTCATCCGTGGCCGGCGCGCCCTGCGTCGGGCGGCAGAAAACCTCGACTGCCCGGTCCTCGTGGTCTCCGGTGACCGCGACAGGATCACACCTCCACGCGATGCCCGGGCGCTCGCGCGCTTGACCAAGGGACGTCTCGAAGTGGTCCGCGGCGCCGGCCACTTCCTGCATGGCCGCAAGCCGGTGCAGTTCAATCTGGCGTTGCGCGACTTCGCCGAGGACGCGTTCGGACGGAAGCGCACCCCGCGCGACCCCACCGTGTATCGGCCGGACGGCCGTCCTCGTGCCCTGTTCGTCTCCTCGCCGATCGGTCTCGGCCACGCGCAGCGCGATGTTGCGATCGCTCGTGAGCTGCGCCTCCTGAACCCGGATCTGCAAATCGATTGGCTGGCTCAGGATCCTGTCACGCGAATGCTGCTGGCGGAGGGTGAGCGCATCCACCCCGCCAGCCCGCACCTGGCCAACGAGTCGAAGCACATCGAGTCTGAGTCCGCCGAGCACGACCTGCACGCCTTCCATGCCATACGCCGCATGGATGAGATCCTTGCCGCGAACTTCATGGTCTTCCATGACCTCGTGCGCGAGCACCGCTATGACCTGTGGATCGGCGACGAGGCTTGGGAGCTCGATTATTACTTGCACGAGAACCCCCGCGAGAAGCGCGTCCCGTTCGCGTGGCTGAGCGACTTCGTCGGATTCCTGCCGATGGACGACGGGGACGCGCGGGAGAGGTTCCTGGCCGCCGACCACAATGCCCAGAAAATCGAGCACATGGCCGAGCACCCCGAGATCCGCGATCTCTCACTGTTCGTGGGCAACCCCGATGACATAGTGCCGAAGCGGCTGGGACCGGAACTGCCGATGATTCGCGACTGGACCGAGCGCAACTATCGCTTCACCGGCTATGTGACCGGTTTCAACCCGGCCGATCTCAGCGATCGAACCAAGCTGCGCGCCGAGCTGGGCTACGGCGACGACGAGCGCGTGTGCATCGTCACCGTCGGTGGCTCAGGTGTCGGCGCAGATCTGCTGCGGCGGGTCATGGCTGCCTTCCCGCAGGCCAAGGAACTGATCCCGGATCTGCGCATGATCGCCGTCGCCGGTCCCCGCATCGATCCCGAATCGCTCCCCTCACAGGCAGGGTTGGAGGTGGTCCCGTATGTGCACAACCTCTACCGGCACCTGGCTGCTTGCGACCTGGCTGTGGTGCAGGGCGGTCTGACCAC
>DATHPT010000059.1:0-2215 GCA_035483615.1 Solirubrobacteraceae bacterium
GTTCGGGAAAGCCGGGCGCCAGCAACTGGGCGTCGGCCGCGCTTGCGGTGACGTGGTATTCGCCGGGCTGCGTGTAGGTGTGCGTGGTCGAGAGTCCGCCCGCCGTGGTGCCGTCGCCGAAAGCCCACGTGACGCCGGTCACGGGCCTCCAAAGCGAGACAGGTGACGCCATGCTGAACGTGACCGGCTGTCCAATCTGCGCCGTCGTGGGGATCGCGACGGCGCTGATGCTCGCCCCGACGTCGTAGACGAACCCCCGTACGTTTTCCCCGATCGTCGTTGACTCCTGCCATATCGCGAGCGTGTCACCGGCTGAATCTCCAGCTATCTGAAGGCTGGTCGCCGAGCCGGTGGGACCGCAAGCAGTCGTGCCGCCGGTCGCCTTCGCAAACGTTCCGCCAGGGGGCCGCACCGATCCGTATTCGCTGATTTCTTTGCAGCCAGGGCCGTTATGGCCTTCAGCTGTGTTCTTCAGCCCGGCCAGGGTGACGGCGCCGTCGGGAGCGATGCTGACCTTGGCGAGGTCAGGCGTGCCTTCAGTGGCCACCTGTTCGGGCACGCCGAAGCTCTCTCCCGCAGGGGCCGTCGCTATGTCGAGTGCGCCCGGGATGGGCCAGTCGACGACCGCTTCCCCCACTTCGTCCATCGCAACCCACGGAAACGCGCTCGTCGTCCCAAGCGTCGCCGCTGCGCCGAAGCTCGACTGACCAGACCCCAGCCGCGCCTCTTGCACGGCATCGCCGGGCGCCTCCCACACTGCCAGCGCTTCCCCGGCCGAGTCCACCACGATGTGCTGGAGCGGCGGTTCTGACGGTGCGGTTGGCTTCGCTTCGCCGAGCTTGGCTCCGTCGCCTTGACCATTCGGAGCCGGAAAGTGCCCGCCGACCCTGCGAACGGCGGTCTCGAGCTCGGTGGACGGGCCGATCGATCGGGTCCATGACACGACGGTGTCGCCGGCCGCGTCCGCGGACACCTGGACATTCTCGGCATCGCCCCCGTCGCCGGAGAGCTTGGTGGGCGAGGAGAACGGTCCGCCCAAGTGCGCGGTCGCGGCTTCGACCACTGTGCTCGTACCGTCGTTGAACAGCCAAGAGGCGGTCTCTTCGCCATCGGCGTCGATCGCCACGTCAGGGCTCGTGCCCTGGGAGACCAGCGTGGGTGGACTGAACGATCCGCCGCGTGGCCGAAATGAGGTGTAGACCCCGGTCTCCGCGCTGCTCCCGATCTGCTCCTGCCAAACGACGATGATGTCGCCGTTGGGATCGATCGCGACAGCTGGGGCTTCCGGTCGATGACAGCAGATGCTTTCTTCGGGAGACACGGGTTCGCCAAAGGTTCCGCCGGCGAAATCTTCTTCCGGTGTGTGACGCCAGGCACGGATCGTTTCGAAGATCTCGTCCACGACGACCGCTTCGCCGTCCGGGGCCATTGCGACCTGGGGGCTCGATCCCTCGCGCGGCCAGAACCCCCAGTCGCTGAACGCCCAGCTGCCGGCCATCGCATTCCCCGTTGTCGCGATCAGTGCGCCGCACACGATCAGCACCGCCACGATCGTCCTACTCGGCCACTCCAACCCAGCCCTCCATGTCCGTTTGTCGGAACAGTACACTGGAGACGCCGCGACGCGACCTGCATAACCTCGGGCCGCTGGCTCCGACTACGAGACGGGTGCTCCTCACATCTATTCTGCCCCGCCGGTACCGCAGTCCCGCGACCGGATGGGGCGGTGTTCTGATCATCGACCGGAGCTGAGACGTCTAGAGCACCTGCTTAGCGTAGGGCGCTGCCACTGCTTTTCCGGTGCTCTTACGACGGCAGGAGGAGCGAGCTGGTGTAGGGGGATTTGCAGCGCAGAAATCCTGGTATCTGGTATCTTCCGCGACGATCGTCGGCAGCTGACATAAGGTGGCGCGGTGGGGGTATGAGACGGCTGAGTCGTGATTGGCTCGTTGGGGGACCGGACCGCGTGCGGGCTACTTGTGAGCTGCGTATGGTCGTCGTGCTCTTCGTCGTTGCTCTTTCGCTCGCCTTCGCGCCGAGTGCCCTGGCGGCTGAAGGCGGCCAGATCACTGGCACTTTGACGAGCGCCGCGACGAAGGCTGGGATAGAAGGCGTCGAAGTCTGTGCCGAACGACTGATCGGCGGGTGGCCGCCGTGCGCCCAGACCAACGCTAGTGGTGAATACACTCTTGTGGTTGTTTGGGGCGGAAACTAC
>DATHPT010000060.1:0-8982 GCA_035483615.1 Solirubrobacteraceae bacterium
TCCTGGTCGCCCAGCGTGTCCCGGTCCCATGCCTCGATGAACATGCGTATGCGCCTGCTCACCAGGTAGCTGCCACCGTGCAACCAGCGCTGTGGCTCATCCGGGCCGATCCACACGTAGCGGCGCATCTGCTCCTCGTCGTCGCCGCGTAGGTTGTTGGTGCCGTCCTTGAACCCCTGCAGATTGCGCAGCGTGGCCTGATCGCCGGTGGTCGATGAGGTGCGCCCGAAGCCGAGCTGCGCCCAGCGCAGAACGACCGCGCCACGTCCCACCCGCGCGAGGTTGCGGACAGCGTGAAAAGCAACCTGGGGGTCGTTCGCGCAGGCCTGCACGCAGAGATCGCCGTCGCTGATCTGTGCTTCAAGCTGCTCTCCGGGCAGCGGGCCGAGCGGGGTGAGCGCGGCGGGACGGCGCGCCGCCAGACCCAGGCGATCCTCGCCCGCTTGCGTGAACGCGCTTGCGCCGAAGCCAAACGTGATCGTCAGCTGGGCGGCGGGTAGCCCCACTGCCTCCCCGGTGTCTGCCGGGGGCGCGTCCTGCGGCCCGGGAAGCGGCCCCGTGCTCATACCGGCGGTCATCTGCACGGCCGCCTCGGTCCAGGCTCTCATCAGCTCGCGCAATTCACCGGAAGAGTCGAGCGTGAGGTCGAAGGCCCCGAACACGAGCCGGTCCTGTGCGGGTGTGACGATCCCCGCCTGGTGAGCTCCGTGGAAAGGGACAGCCCCCTCCACGGAGCCCTGAGCTCCAACGCTCGCCTCGTGTCTGGCGAGGGCGTATCCGCCGCCGCCGAGCGCCAGCCCCAACGCTCCGCCGCCGGCGGCCGCAAGGAGCTGGCGTCTGGTGGCATCCGCCATCGACTCAACCTGCGACGCGGGCAGCGACGGTTGAGAGCGGTTCGGCCAACGCGTCCACCTGCTGGGCAAAGCGCCGCCGGTCGCTCTGGGTGAGCGATCCGTAATAGGCAAACCCGAGCGGGGTGTTGCGTCGGTAGACGTCGAGGCCCTGTTGGACCGCGGCGAAGCGCGTCGCGATCTCACTGCCGAGCGATCCGTCACCTTGCGCGGTGAGCGCCGGGCGCAGATGTTCGAAGGCCACGCGCGCACCCGTGAGGTTGCCCTCGAAGTCGGACAGGTCGGTGTGGGAGTAGCGATCCTCCTCGCCGGTGATCTTCGAGTTGGCGACCTCGTTGAGCAGCTCCACCGCACCGTTGGCGAGCTGCGGCGCCTGATAGTCGAGTGTCTGAACCCTGTCGTTGAGCGTCACCACGTCCGCGAGCAGCTTCTTTGCGTAGGGGGCGGTGCCGTGAGTGGTGCTCTTCACCCAAAGGATCTGCTCGATGCGATGAAAGCCCGTCCACAGCTTGACACTTGGCACATCGTTGATGCGTGCGTCGATCGCGGGATCGAGGTCTCCGAAGCTCTCGGCGACAGGCTCGATCGCCTCGTAGTGTCGGCGCACCGGCCCGAACAGCGCCTCGGCTCGCTCGAGGTTTCCTTGCTGCAGCGCTGCCACGAACGCATGCGTGCCGCGCAGCAGAGCTCCTGTTTCACGCCGTACGTATTCGCGGTATCCGACAACCGCCTTGTGCAACAACGCGACGGACGGGGCATTGGCGGTGCTCGCCTGATTGGCGGTGCTCGCCTGATTGGCGGTGACGACCAGCACACCGTTGTCTTCCTTGTCCCCGTTGGGGCAGTTCATCACGTACCTGCCCGGCTTGAGTGACAGCGAGAAGGTGCCGGACAGTCCAGAGACGATGTTCTCGCGCTCGCCGAGGATAATCCCGCCGGCGTTCTTGAGCTCCATCTCGCTGACGTCCCCAGTGCCGCCATTGGCGACGGCGAATGTGACCGGTCCCGAGGGGGTGCTCAGTTTCGCCGGTGAGCAGCCCTGCTCGGTCAACGTCATCTTGATGGTCTTCGCCGTCTTGCTCGGGCCGTCCTCGCTCGCACCGCCACACGCAGCCAAGCCCGTGACGGCCAGCGACATGAACGCGGCGACTATCCCGGTTCCACTCGCCCGGGTGACGTGTTTGATCATCTACTGACTCCTTCGTTTGAGAGCTCATCGCTCGAGATTGCGGTTCGTGCGGCGCCGACCGTCCGGCTCCCTCGCCAGTTGGACAGGCGATCGGGCAGCAATACGTAGGCGAGCATCGGTACCGCGTAGATCAGCCAGCCGGCCGTCTCGCCAATCGTCGGTTGTGGCTGCATGCCCAGGATCCCCGTGAACAGCGAACTGCTCACTGAGCCGGGACGTACGAGCCAGCTCATGTCGAGCGCGGGCTGCTGCAGATGGTTGAGCCAGGCGGCCTCGTGCGCCGTGTGGATCGCGCTCGCCACCAGCCCTGCGGCCACGAGCACGAGCACGGCAGCGGTGACCCGGAAGAAGCGCGCGAGGTTCAGGCGCACACCTCCTCGGTAGATGCCCCAGCCGATGAGGATCGCGACAAGGATGCCCAGCAGCGCGCCGATTCCAGCCGAGGTGGCGTCACCGGAGGCCTGGAAGGCGGCAAGCAGGAAGACAGCCGTCTCCACGCCCTCGCGAATCACAGATACGAAGGCCATGCCAACGAGTCCCCAGGCAGATCCATCAGCGAGCGCGCCCGCGGCGCTCGCGCGCAGATGACCGGCGAGATCGCCGGCGTGGCGGCGCATCCACACGATCATGAACGTGACCATGCTCACCGCGACCGCAGCCACCACCGTCTCAAGACGCTCCTGCTGGCGCTGGGGCAACTCTTGGTTGACGAGCTGAAGCGCCACGGCTGCAGCTGTGCAGAGCGCCACCGCCAGCGCGACCCCGAGCCACATCCAGCGCAGCGCATCCTCCTGACCGCGCTGACGCAGAAACGCAGCGACGATCCCGACGATCAAAGACGCCTCGACGCCCTCGCGCAGACCGATCACAAACGTTGGGAGCAAGTAGACCTCCTAGGAGGAATTAGGGATACCTAATTAGGTGTCCCTAATACCTACCAGAACGGTCGGCTTTGTGCTTGCCGCCTGGCCCAAGAGCTCCCGATCGGCATCCAGCAACCCCCGGCGATCGCATCACCGCGCTGGTGCGCGAGCACCCCACAACATTGCGCTACCTCGCCCGATCAGAACGGCAGGACAATCAAGACGATCTAGTGCTTCTCGGCCAGGTTGCTGGGGATTCTCCGGGTGGTGAACGGTTTCCGTGAGCGACTGGCGGAGTACAGTTAGATCTCGATGCCGCTTTACATGGATCGTCACGACCTTCCGGGTGCGACGGCTGCCGATATCGCGACCGCCCACCTGCGCGATCTCGAGGTTCAAGAGAGGCTCGGCGTACGCTTCGTCACCTACTGGTTCGAAGAGGAGGCCGGCAGCGGATTTTGCCTCATCGAGGGTCCCGACAAGGAGTCCGTCGAGGCAGCCCACAAGGCCTCACACGGGATGCTTCCGCTGAACGTGGTCGAGGTCGACGAGGCGAGCATTCGAGGATTCTTTGGACGGCTCAATACCCACCCCCCGGGCGAACCCTATGTGGAAAGCGCCTTCCGAGCGATCCTCTTCACCGACATGGTCGACTCCACTCGCCTCACCCAACAACTGGGCGATCGCGAGGCCATGCAACTGGTTCGCCAACACGACTCGATTGTGCGCTCTGGCTTGGCGCAGTTCGGCGGCAGCGAAGTCAAACACACTGGGGACGGGATCATGGCGGCGTTCGACGCGGCGTCCCAAGCGGTCGGCGCGGCGGTGCATATCCAGCGGGCGCTTGGAGAGCTCAATGCCAGTGGCCAGTCGGGACTGCGGGTGCGCATCGGAGTGGCCGCGGGAGAGCCCGTGACTGAGCAAGACGATCTCTTCGGAGCGGCTGTGCAGCAGGCCGCGCGACTGTGCGCATGCGCTCAGCCAGACTGCATTGTCGTCTCATCCGGGGTGCACGACCTCTGCCGCGGAAAGGGAATCCGGTTCTCCGATGCGGGGCCCCTCGCCGCGAAGGGCTTCGACCAGCCAATCGGGCACTTTGAGGTCGACTGGCGCGATTGACCCGCACAGACGCACGCGAGCATGCTCCAGCCCGGGCGCACCTCGCTTGCTTCATCTGGCATGGGCCCACCACTAGATTGGTACGAAAACAGCACCAGCTGAAGCCTTGTTTGAGGCATGCTGCGGGTTGCTGACGCGCTGTTCCCGACTTGAAGCATGTGTCCATGTGATTTGGGGGAGTCAACGATGCAATCGCGTACGACGAGTATCGGATGGGTCCGAGTCCTGGCGACGCTCTTGGCGCTCGTCGGGACGATGCTTCTCTTCTGCAGCCAGGCGGTCGCGGACGAAGGAGGCCCCGAAGACAATCCGCCGATGATCGGCGGTGGCACGGTCACTCCGAGCACCCTCTCCCACGAAGGCGGGAGCGTGCAGTTGAGCGCCGAAGTGACCGACGACTTCGGCGTTTCAATGGTCTATGCGCTGGTCTACGACCCCGACGGGTCCACCCAGCTGATCCAGCTGTACCAGGGAAACCTCAACACCTACTACGGCACGCTCGAAGTCCCGGCCAACTACTCCAACGAACAGGCGAACTACGGCGTCGAAATCCAGGCCTGGGACACGAACGGGGGCTACGCGGGAACCCTCATTGGCGGGGTCCAGGAGGAAGCCGCGGTGCCGTTCGATCAGTATCCCTACGTCGTCGGAGAGGCCGTGACGCCGTCCTATCTGCCCGCCGAAGGCGGACAGACGACGATCAGCGTTGAAGCCAGCGACGATCGCTCTGTCGCGAATGTCTACGCGCTGCTCACAACGCTGCCCGGCGGCGGCGACACGGAACTGACGCTAGAGCCCAGAGGCGAAAACCGCTACGAAGGCACTTTCACGGCGCCCGCGAACTCCGGCCCGCTCGCCGCCGAATACCTCGTCGAAATCATTGCCGAAGACGACATCGGGCAGCAGACGCGTGTTGGCGCCGGGACGCTTGTCATCGCAGCGCCGCCTGTGACGCCGAGCGTCGGACAGCTCAAGAGCTCCTCGAGCATCCGTCGGTTCGGCGCGGTCCCTGTCGGCAAGGCGGCCAAGGAGTTCGTCTTCGTGCGCAACGCTCCGCGCCTCGGCGGAGCGCCGGTCGAAGGGACGGTGCAGATCAGCGGCTCACCTGGCTTCTCGATCGTGGAGTCATCGACAGGCCACTTCGTGATCAATCCCGGCGAAAGGCGCGCTTTCCAGGTGAAGTTCAAGCCGACGACCAACGGGCAGCAGACGGCCTCGCTGGAATTCGTGCGAGACGACGGCGGCCAACCTGGCTTCGCCGTCGGCCTCTCCGGCCGGGGCATCCGCCTCCACCGGGGTCGCTGAACAGCAGGACATCGCCGCCACGGCGGCACACTGGCCCTGCGGGGAGACGAGCACCTCCAGCACGCTGCGGCATATCGGGGCGATTGGCGATGCTTGACTCAGGTGCCGGGGATTCTTGGAGTCGGGAGCGGTTTCGTGAGCAGCCGCGGATCAGGCGGCGCGATCCACGTACTCGCGCAGCGCTGTGCGCGCGACCTCGCTGACTGAGCGGTGCTCCTTGCGCGCACAGGCGCGCAACGCCTTGTCGAGGTCTGGATCGACGCGCAATTGCACGCGTGGCGAGCTGCCGCCATCACCAAGCGCTGGTCGTCCCATGCGGCGCTTGGCCTTCGTGAGGTCGTAGCCACGCGCCGCCTCCTCAGCCAGGGCGTCAACAACCTTCTTGGTCAGCTTGGTACCGCTGCGGGTTCTCAGAGTCGCCATCTCTTGGCCTCCTCGTACTGGTCTCGGTACTTCTTGCGTAGCGACATCGCATGGATCACGATCAGTTCTTCTTTGGAGCCTTCCACCGCTATGACCTCGATAGCCCGATCGTCGGCATCATCACCTAGACAGACGAGCCTGCTGTCCAGCACCTCCGTGTCTCCCACGGGAGCGGGCTCCTCGAAGCAAAGACCGCAGTGAGCGATGACATGACGGATGCTCTCCTTGGATACACGATGCTTGGTCGCCGAGCGTGCGAATCGCACACTCCTCTGAGATACGCTAGCACTTCTGTCAGACATAAGTGTCTCCGAACAAGCTCTGCTGTAGCTCTGCCGTTCCGGATGATTGCGAGCGTGTGCGACGGTTCTCGGCGCGTGTGGCGTATGCGCCTACAAATCCGATCGAATGCGCGGCCCTTGGAAGTCGCAACAGATACCGGAGACCCCTCGATGTCCGCGGCCGCCAACTCGCGGAGGCCTGTAGGGCAGTTTCCTCAAGAGTTTCGGCAGTACCCGCCGCTTCGAGCCGCCCAGTGAGGCGACCAGCAATCAATCGGGGCGGCCGGATTCGAACCGGCGACCCCCTGCTCCCAAAGCAGGTGCGCTACCAGGCTGCGCCACGCCCCGATGTTTACTAAGAGTAGAGACCGCTGCTAGGGTCCGCTCCCGCCATGGCCAACATCCAACCTCTGCGCGCCCTCCATTACGACCGATCGCTTGCGGGCCCGCTCGCCGATGTGACCTCCCCACCCTATGACGTGATCGACGCTGCCCAGCGCGAGCAGCTGCTGGAGCGCTCTCCGTTCAACGTGGTGGCGGTGGACCTGCCGAAGCGCGAGGAGGGGTCGAGCATCGATCCGTATGCCGTCGCAGGCGATCTGTTCGAGGGCTGGCAGTTGCAGGGTGCGGTGGTGCGCGACCCGGAGCCCTCGCTGTGGGCTCACACCCAGGACTACACGGGTCCCGACGGCCGACGCCGGACGCGCAAGGGCTTCTTCTGCCGGGTGCGGATCGAGGGCTATGGCCCAGGCCGGGTGCGCCCCCACGAGCGCACCCATCCTGGGCCCAAGGAGGATCGGCTGCGACTGATGCGCGCCACGCGCGCGAACCTGTCTCCGATCTTCTCGCTGTTCTCCGACCCGACCGGCGCGGCGTGGCGGGCGCTCGAGCCGTTCACCGCCGATGAGCCGTGGGGTGAGGTGAGCGACGGAGACGGCACCACTCACAGGCTGTGGCGGGTGAATGACCCGGAGGCGATCGCCGCGGTGCAGGCGGCGACGCGCGATGTGGAGCTGCTGATCGCCGATGGGCACCATCGCTATGAGACCGCGAGCACGTACGCCGATGAGCTTGGCGGAGACGGCGAGCATCGCTACGTGCTCATGTGCCTCGTGGCGCTGGAGGATCCGGGCCTGACAGTGTTCCCCACCCATCGCCTGGTGCGGGGCCTCGATCGCGAGCGCCAGGAGGCCTTGAGAGAGACATTGAGACGCGACTTCGAGATCGCCGAGGTGGCGCTCGAGCAGATCGCGCCCGAGCCCGGAGGGGGACCGCTGCAGCTCGGCTACATCGACGCCCACCACCAGCAGCCCTACCGCCTCACGCTCAAGAATCAGGCGATCGCCGACGCGGCCCTGCCTGACTTCTCGGAGGCGTACCGCAGCCTCGACACGGGGGTGCTCGAGGCGCTGTTGCTGAAGGGAGCGCTCGGGCTCTCAGACGATGACATCTCGCACTTCAACGGACTGTTCTATGCCCGCAGCACCGAGGAGGCTGTCGAGCTGGTCCGCTCGGGCGAGTATGACGCGGCCTTCCTGATGCGCCCCACTCCGGTGGGCCAGGTGCGCGATGTGGCGGCCAGCGGCGAGAACATGCCGCCCAAGTCGACTTTTTTCTACCCGAAGCTGCTCACCGGCCTGCTGTTCAACCCCCTTTCGTAGCCCGGTGCCGGCGATACCATGGAAGGAGAGGGTGCTGTGACAACCAGATCGGAAGGTGTTGCAGTGATGAAGGCCAGTGTCAGACGAAAGGATTCGGCGTTCAAACACACCGTTCAGGTGCGCGATCACCAGTTGACGGTGGACGAGCCACTGGAGTCCGGCGGTGACGATGCGGGCCCTGATCCGCAGGAGCTGCTGGCGGTGAGCCTTGCCTCGTGCACGGCGATCACGATGGAGATGTACGCGGCGCGCAAGGGTTGGGACATCGGCAATGTGGAGGTCGACGTGCAGTACACGCCGGCGGAGCGTGGCTGTCCCACCAAGTTCGATGTGGTGCTGCGTCTCCCGGAGGATCTTCCCGAAGAGCAGATCGAGCGCTTGCAGGTGATCGCCGCGAAGTGCCCGGTGCACAGGACGCTGGATGGCGAGGTCATGTTCCAGGAGCGCGTCGAGCTCACCCACGCGGTCGCCTGAGCGTGGCTGACCTGCCGCTCGAGCTCGCGCTCGAGGGCGCGCTGCTCGACGTTTCCGCGCTGTCCGAGGCGCAGGCGGACGAGCAGGTGCCGGCAGCGGTGCTGGTGCCTTTGTACGAGGCCGAGGATGGTGAGCTGCGGGTGGTGTTGACCAGACGGCGCGCCGATCTGCGCCGTCATGCCGGGGAGATCTCCTTTCCCGGTGGGCGCCGCGATCCGCAGGATGCGACGCTCGCGGACACCGCTCTGCGGGAGGCCGAGGAGGAGATCGGGCTTGCACGCGCCGAGGTGAGGTTGGTGGGTGCGCTCGAGCGCACCTCGACATTCGCCACCAACTATGCGATCCACCCCTTCGTGGGCGTGCTCGACGGGGAGCGGGCGTGGCGGATGTCGGCGCTCGAGGTCGACGCTGTGCTCGAGCCCACCCTGCGGGAGGTCCGCGACGGGCGGACGCGCACGCGCATGGAACGCCGCGGGATCGCCTTCGAGACCGACGCCTACGTGTTCGACGGAGAGCTCGTGTGGGGTGCGACGGCGCGGATCCTCGAGGAGCTGCTGAAGCGGGTCGAGCCACTGCTCAGCCGCCGCGTCAACGAGTGACGCGGCGGCTGGCTGCCGCAGACCCTGAGGGGGAGGGTCAAAACGCTTGGTGGCAGAACCCCTCTGGGAGTCCGAGCCTCTGGGCTCAGAATCTCTGAGGGTCAGAGCCTGCCGAGAGTCAGAGTGCCGGCTCAGAATCTCTGAGGGTCAGAGCCTGTGGACAGTCAGAGTTCTTTCAGGACCCGGCTCCGGTCTCGATGGGCACGCCGACGAGGCT
>DATHPT010000061.1:0-2004 GCA_035483615.1 Solirubrobacteraceae bacterium
ATGTCGAGCAGCTTGGTCCACTGCTCCTTGTAGAGCGTGACCGGAAAGCGCCCGAGGCCGTAGACCGACAGGCCGCCCTTCTCCGAGACCTTGAGCCCCGTCGCGCGCGCGGGGCGCTGCTTCAGTCGGTCGTTCTCCGCGCGAAGCCTCTCGAGCTCCGCCTTCATCTCGTCGTCGCTCATCCGGTCGTCCTCCACCGTGAACGGTAACCGTAGCCCGATCGGCTGTCACCCCGGACGCCGCTGCGCCCTAGCTCCTCAACCGGGGGGCTTGCACGCGTGCATCAGCGCGTCGGAGGCGCGCTCCTTCACGAGCGCCGTGTCCCTGCCGGTCGTCACCGCGGGCAGCGAGGCGCATGTCGCGCGGAGCGTGTCGCCGTACGAGTCGAAGGGGTCGATGGCGCGGAGCACCGTCTCGTGCGCCGCGGGGATGCGCTGCAGGGTGTCGGCGAGGACGCCGTCGAGATCGGCCGGGCAGCGCTTCGTGGCGTACGACAGGGGGACGGTCAGCGCCGGGTACGAGCCCGGCGTGCGCGCGGCGAAGGCCTTGGCCCACGCCACGTGCAGGAGCGGGCACGCGAGCGTGCTGCCCTTGCCGGCGGCGCCCAGGATACCGGGCTCACCGCGCTCGGCGAGCCAGGTGAGCACCGCGTCGTCGGTCGCCGCGACACGGACGACGGCGTCGACGCACGCGACGTCGTCGCGCGCGCTCTCGGGGACCTCGACGAGGATCTTGCGGGCGTCGGCGTCGGCGCCCCCCGAGGCGATCCCCCGGCACATGGCGCCGCGTGTGGATGCGTCGGTGAGCAGGCGCTCGATGGAGGGGCGCGCGAGGGGGCCGACGCTGGCGAGGGTGCTTGAGATGTTGACGTTGTCCTGGCTGGCGGAGAGCCGGGACAGGGCGCTCTCGAGGTCGGCCACGAACGCGGCGAGGTGGGGCTCGTGGCGCTGCATGGCGCTGGCCGCGACGTCGGCGCGCTTGGGGTCCGCGAGGCCGGCGTGGAGCAGCGTCGTGCCCCAGGGAGCGCCGCGGATGACGGCGACCCACGCGGCCTTGTACGGCTGCATCTCGAACTGCGCGCGGGCCTGGAGCGCGGCGATGGCCTTGGGGTCGCTGTCGGCGAGGCGGCCGAGGGCCGCGATGGCCTCGGGCGACCCGTTCTGGTCGAGCCACGCCACGTTCCCCTTGGCCTCGGCCTCCGCGACCGTCGCCGGCTTGCATGCGCCCATCCCGAGGGCGAACCCCACGACCGAGCAAGCTAGGCGCGCGCGACCCCCGTGCATGAAGCGCGACAATACACTCCGCTCAACCCGCGGGCGGGAAGCTTCGGCGGGCCTCGGCCCGGCGGGCTCGCCGGGCGATCGCGAGGAAGCTCTCGACCAGGGCGATGACGACGTAGCAGGAGAGCAGCCACACGAGGACGAGGGCGGGCCTCGTCTGCGAGCTGACGATCGCGCTCGAGCCGACGGCGAAGGCCACGAGGGCGAAGGTGCGGGCGTTGAGGCGCACGTCCTTGAAGCTCCGGAACTTGATGGTCGACACCATGAGGAAGCTCAGGAAGATCGTGAGGCCGATCATCGCCCACACGTACTTGGGCCCCGTGAGCCGGAGCTCGTCGCCCATCGCATGGTTGGCGAGCACCAGCGAGATGAGGATCCCGGCCGCACCCGGAACGGGGAGCCCGACGATGTACTTCCCCGGCTTGGTGGGCGCGCCCTTCTCGCCCATCGAGAGCACGTTGAAGCGCGCGAGCCGCACGGCGCCGGCCGCCGTGAAGAGGAACCCGGCGATGAGGCCCTCGAAGGGCCGCTGCCACAGCGACCACCGGTAGACGAGGATCGCCGGGGCCACGCCGAACGAGATCACGTCCGCGAGGGAGTCGATCTGCAGGCCGAAGGCGCTCTGCGTCTTCGTGAGGCGCGCCACGCGCCCGTCGAGCATGTCGAAGAACAGCGCGAACACTAGGAGCAGCGACGCGCGGTAGTAGTCGTCGTCGCCCTGTGC
>DATHPT010000062.1:0-4321 GCA_035483615.1 Solirubrobacteraceae bacterium
TTGCGCGCCCCGACCTGGATCACGTCGGCCACCTCGAGCACAGGCTCCAGATCGCGCGCGTCCATCAGCTCGGTCACGATCGGCAGCCCCGTGCGCTCCTTCGCCTCGGCGAGCAGGCGCAAGCCCTCCTGGCCGAGCCCCTGGAAGGCGTAGGGAGAGGTACGCGGCTTGTAGGCGCCGCCGCGCAGCATCGCCACGCCCGCGTCCTTGACGACGTCGGCGGTCTCCAGCAGCTGCTCGCGCGATTCGACCGTGCACGGCCCAGCGATCAGGGCGAAGTGATCGCCGCCGATCTTGCGCCCTTCGACGTCGATCACGGTGCGCTCGCCGTGGCGGATCTGCGCGGATGCGAGCTTGTAGGGCTTGAGGATCGGCATCACTCGATCGACGCCCGGCTGGCCTTCCAGGCCCAGACTTTCGACGTTGACGTCCTGCTCCACGTCGCCGATCGCGCCGATCACGGTCAGGCGGGCGCCCTTGATCGGGTGGGCCAGCGCGCCCGCTCCCTCGATTCTCTCGATCACCGCGTCGATCTCCTGATCGGTTGCGGTCTCCTTCATGACGATCATCATCTGCTCATCCTTTCAACTCCGGGTTGGCTTTGGCTGCTGCACTGTCGCTCCGTGAGGCGCGCCACCGTCGCGGGACGCGATCGGCCTTGCGTAGGCCGGCTGGGACGGCGCTCGGTCCCGTGGGACCCGGTGCGGCCTGAGCGGCCTCCGCTCACGCACGGAGGCACGGCCGGAGCGCCTAGCTAAATCGCCAGGCGCAGCGAAACGACCGATACGACACGCGAGCACGCGCTGATGCGGGTGCGGAGATGGATGTCGAGGCGGTCGTCTGCATGATCGTCCACCTGGTTTGTAGCAGACCGGAGCACTGCGGTCGAGTGCTGGGAGAGGAACGTCTCCGACTCTTTACAACACTTCGGCGAGGGCATCCAGGAAGATCGCGTTCTCCTCGGCGGTGCCATAGGTGACCCGCAGGGCCCCCGGCCTGCCGAGCGCGCCACCGCCGCGCACGAGCACCCCCCGCTCGGCGAGGCCTCCCATCACCTGCTCCTCGCGCGCTGCCGCCGGCTCGGGTTCGTCCTCGCCGAGGCCGAACCAGCAGAAGTTCGCCTGGGAGTCCGCCGGCTCGAGCCCGAGCGCGCGCAGACGCTCATCGACCGAGATGCGCTCGGCGATCGTGCGGGTCACGCGCTCGCTGACGGCGTCCTGGTGGGCCAACGCCTCGACCGCCGCCGCCTGGGCGACCGCGTTGCAGAAGAACGGCTGGCGGATCTGATCGACCGCCCGCGGCAGATCATCCGAGCCGCACAGCGCAAAGCCGACCCGCAGCCCGCAGAGCCCGTACACCTTCGAGAAGGTTCGCAGCAGGACGAGATTGGGGTGCTGGGCCAGCAGCTCGATCGAGGCGTCGGGATCCTCGAGCAGGTTGAACTCGCAGTAGGCCTCGTCCACGATCACGCATACGTGGCGGGGCACCTCGGCGATGAAGTCGGCAATGCTCGCGAGCGGCACTGCGGTGCCGGTGGGATTGTTCGGGTTGCACACGATCGCAAGCCGCGTGGCGACGGTGATCTCGCGCAGCATCCCCTGCAGGTCATGGCGCTCCTCCCCGTCGAGCGGCACGGTGACCGCGCGCGCGCCGGAGGCGGCGCTCAGATGCGGATAGACCGAGAACGACGGCCACGCGTACACGAGCTCGGCGCCCGGCTCCAGCAGCGCCTCGCCGGCCGCGAGCAGGATGTCGCACGAGCCGTTGCCGATCGCGATCCGGCTCGCCGGCACGTCGTAGCGCTCGGAAAGACGCTCGCGCAGCAGCGAATTGGTGGGGTCTGGATAGCGATTGAGGGTGGGAAGCGCCGCCTGGATCGCATCGGTCACCGCCGGCAGCGGCGGCCACGGCGACTCGTTGGAGGCGAGCCGCACCTTCGGCGCACGCTGGGCATAGCCGCCGGCGGCCGGATAGGAGGGAATGCGCGTGATCCGCTCTGAGAACTCGAGTGCCATCGGGGCTATTGTGGCGGAACAGCGCCACGGTGGCATATTTTGCTGTCTGAAAGCGCCACGACGGCGCCTTGCGGCAGATGCCGTCCTGCTACTGCGCCGCCATCAAATCGGCTCGCAACGTGGCCGCCTCGCCCAGGTAGACATGCCTGACTTCGTGATCTTCATCAGCGTAATAGTGGAACAGCACGCGGATCACTCGTCGTAAGGAGCCAGGCACCGGGATCTCGCGGGCACACAACAGTGGCACGCGCTCGAACCCGAGCGCGCGTGCGGCCACAGCGGGGAACTCGGCGGTGAGATCGTCGGTGACGGTGAAGATGCAGCTCACCACTTGCTCTGGCACCAGCGCGTTGCGCTCCATGATCTCCTGCATCAGTTCGGTGGTCGCGCTCAGGATCTCCTGTGCATCGTCCTCGGACACCGAGATCGCGCCCCGCAGGGCATAGAGGCGTTGCTCCATCGCGGGCGATTCTGTCAGAGCGAGCCGCCAGAGTCGCCGCTCACGGCTTGCGCCCAGGCCAACGCCGCTTCGACGGATCGGCGACGGACTTCACGGGCTGCTTGCGATCCTCCGGGCCGCCGCGTAGGCGCGCGAGCTCGGCCTCGCTGAGCCGGCGAGACGCGCCCGGCGCAAGCTCTCCGAGCTTCAGCCGCCCGAACGTGATGCGCTCGAGCGCCACCACGGGATGGCCCACCGCCTCGCACATACGCCGCACCTGCCGGTTGCGTCCCTCGTGGATCGTCAACTCCAGCACCCCCCGCTCAACCCGCCGCACTTGTGCAGGCGCGGTGATGCCGTCCTCCAAGCGCACCCCCTCGCGCAGCTTCGCGAGCGCCTTCTCGCCAACCTGCCCTCCAGCCACGCGCACGCGGTAGGTCTTTGGCACTTCAAAGCTCGGGTGCGTCAAGCGCTGTGCCAGCTCACCATCGTTGGTGAGCAGGATCAGGCCGCTCGAGTCGGCGTCGAGCCGTCCCACGGGATAGAGCCGCCGCGACTCAGCCGCCTGCCTGCCGTGCCTCCTTTGGGTGTGCCCTTCAGGGTGCTGTGCCCCAGGGGGTGTGCCCGCGAGGGCACCTGCCACGAGCGAGACCACCGTCGGGCGACCATGGGTGTCGTGCGCGGTACTCACCACTCCAACCGGCTTGTTCACCAGATAGACCACTGGTTGCTCGAGCCCGGTAACCGGCCGCCCGTCAACCGTGAGAACGCACTGCTCATCGACGTCTCGCGCGGGATCGAGCACGATCTCCCCGGCGACGGTGACACGGCCTTCGCCGATCATCACCTCGGCCGCCCTGCGAGAAGCCACGCCCGCGTGCGCTAGATACTTGGCGAGTCGCATCGGCTGGCCCGGGGACACATGTCCCACAACCATAAGATGGACGGAGGCGACGTGCGGGTCTCATCGCGCGTTCAATCGCGAGAACGCCCCGCCCTCCCCCTTAAAACCAGCCTCCATGGACCTCGAACTCCTCGATCAGACGCTCGCCGCGGCGGGCCAGCCCCGATTCCGCGCCCGCCAGGTGTGGCAATGGGCCGCGAAGGGCGCCGGCGACTATGAGCAGATGACGAACCTGCCGGCGCCGCTGCGCGAGTGGCTGACGCAGAACGTGCCGTTCTCGAGCCTCGAGCTGCGCGAGCAGCGCACCGCAAGCGACGGGACCGTCAAGGGGCTGTTCGCGACCGCTGACGGGCGGCCCCTGGAGGCCGTGCTGATGCGCTATCGCGACGGCCGGCGCTCGATCTGCGTCTCCTCGCAGTCGGGCTGCCCGCTGACGTGCACATTCTGTGCCACCGGCCAGATGAAGTTCGGGCGCAACCTGACTGCCTCGGAGATCGTCGATCAGGCGCTGCACTTCCGGCGCGCGAGCACGATCGACCACTGCGTGTTCATGGGGATGGGCGAGCCGATGCTGAACCTCGACAACGTGCTCGCCGCCTGCGAGCGACTTCCGGACGTGGGCATCACCCACCGCCGCACTGCGATCTCGACGGTCGGCTGGATTCCCGGGATCGAACGGCTGACCGACTGCGAAATGCCGTTGCGTCTCGCGCTCTCCCTGCACGCCGCCGACGAAGCGCTGCGCAGCGAGCTGATGCCCGTCAACGAGCGCTATCCGCTGCCAGAAGTCATCGAGGCGTGCCGGGCCTTCTACGAGCGCAAGCGCAGGCGCGTGTTCGTCGAGTACGTGATGCTCGCCGGGGTCAACGACCGCTACGAGCAGGCGCTCGCGCTCGCCAAGCTGCTCGGGCCCCGCAGCGCCGGCGAGCAGCCGCAGATGTTCAAGGTCAACCTGATTCCCTT
>DATHPT010000063.1:0-5593 GCA_035483615.1 Solirubrobacteraceae bacterium
GACCGATTCCTGTCGCCGGCAGAACCGGACGCCGGGCACGAGCTGAAGTTCGCGGCCTTTCGGCGGCAGCGATGAGTTTCCGAAGTGGGCCGAGTCCCTGTGCGTATACCGTTACCGCGAGACGAGGAGACTCAGGATGACCGTCATCATCACCGCTTGGGACCGATCGCCCGATGGCGGCATGGGTTTGGCGCGCGATACGCGCGTTCGCTGGGCGCTTGAAGAGGTGGGCCAGCCCTACGAGGTTCGCCTCCTCTCATTCCGCGCGAAGAAGGAACCCGGGCATCTGCGCCTTCATCCTTTCGGCCTGATCCCGACCTATGAGGAAGGCGATCTTGTCCTGTTCGAGACAGGCGCAATCGTTTTGCACATCGCCGAGCACCATGCGGGACTGTTCCCGGACGATGCCAATGCGCGGGCGCGGGCCATCACCTGGATGTTCGCCGCGCTCAACACCGTGGAACCGCCGATCCTCGAACTCGTGACCGCCAAGTTTGGGGAGAGCGACAAGTCCTGGGCCGAAGAGCGCCTGCCTCTGGTCAAGGACCGCATTCGCGATCGACTGGTCCAGCTTTCTGCCCGCTTGAGGGATGACGACTGGCTCGATGGGGACTTCAGCGCGGGCGACCTCATGATGGTGTCGGTGCTGCTCAGGCTTAGAGCTTCGGGCCTTCTGGACGAGTTTCCGAAACTTGCTGCCTATGTTGCCCGCGGCGAGGCGCGACCTGCCTACGAACGGGCTTTCGCCGCCCAATGGGCGATCAACGCCGGTCATTTGCAAGCTGGGTGACAAAGTTCTGCATCGCGTCTTGGTCGCACCTGAGCAGCGGTCTGCTGGGACGCCTTCAGGTGCTATCGCTGCGGTGCGCGTCGACTGTCTTACCGGCAGCGTAGATCGCATGATGCAGAGCTTCCGAGGCCGCAAGCGCAGTCGGCACATGGATGACGATCGGCCCCTCGGTGATCTGTTCTGTGGTGGGGTCGTACCCGCCGCCCCAATACACCGCTGCCGCTTCGTAGACGCTTAGCCCTTCCTCGCGGATCGCTCGCTTCTGGAGGGCGCCATTGCCGCGCGCGTACTCGTTGAAGTGCTCAAGCATGTTCCGGGCGACCATCGCATCGGGCGTTGCCGTGTCGAAGTCCTCGATTGCCTGGTTAAGACGATCACGCGCGACCTCGCTGACGCCAAGGCGCTCGAGCTCATCAGCCTGCATCCGGGCACACAGGCGCAGTAGACGCAACTGCCCAAAGATTTGCCGTGCGTAGATTTGCTGTCGGTGATCGACGGCGCCGCTCGACTCGGATGCGAACAGCAGCAGCGCTTGAAGCGCCCACCACGATTGCGAGACGGCAATCGCATAAGGGTTCTCTGCTGGAGACCACTCGTCCTTCTGCTCGTCGCTCATGAATCGAAGGATCGCGTCTGTTGGGGACGGTGCGCTGAACCACGTCCGTGGTTGTGGCGGCCAGATCCGGCCGTGACCGCGCTAGCCGCAGACGTCTCCATCGTAATCGCCAAAAATCGGTTGATTTCCCAGGGCTTTTTGATGGCGAGAGGCGAACTCGGAACGCCGACACCACGATTTGCGGTCGCTCGATACCCGCAGTTGCCCGCGGTTCAGGACTGGCTCACCCGCCCAAGTCCCGAACGCCCCGTTTCACAAAACGCCCACGCTCACTCCTGCTTGGGCCAGAGAAGCAAGCGTTCTGGCGCGGCACAAACCGGACTGCTCCTTTCGTCCGAAGCGCGAGCGTACGGTTGCGGCGCGTGTGCTCTCGCAATTGCGCGGGAGCGGCGGCGTCGACCCTGCGTGAAAGCCTCGCACGCAGGCGAATGCGATGGCTTCGCGCAGTCTATGAGAGATAGTCCTACGTTCTCAACGAAAGGAATTGACATGGCGACAGATATGCCGGTTACGGAGCTGCACACTGGGTTCAGCAGCCCGGGGGCGACCCCTACGGGTTGGGCGGAGGGACGCCGGCGCGTTGATGAGGCGGAGGTGTTCTGGCTCTCGACAGTGCGTCCCGATGGACGCCCGCACGTCACGCCACTGTTGGCCGTGTGGCAAGAGGACGCGATGTACTTTTGCACGGGCCCGGAGGAGCGTAAGGCAAAGAATCTAAGGCAGAACCCACGGTGCATTCTCACCACGGGCCAGAACGGTCTCGACGGTCTCGATGTCGTGGTCGAAGGACAGTCAGTCGAGGTCGGCGATGTAGTGGAGCTCGAACAGGTCACCAACGCCTACGAGTCGAAGTACGGGGCGCATTTCACAGCCCCCGAGGGCATTTGGTTTGGTCTTAGCGACGCGATCCGTGCGCGTAAGGTGCTCCTCTATAAGGTCACGCCTACGACGATTCTCGGCTTCGGCAAGGGGGAGCAGTTCAGTCAGACGCGATGGCGCTTTGCTTGACAGCGAGGTGGGTTCTGCCTAAGCGTGCCGTGTGCGAGCAGCTATTTGCAAGCGTTGTCGCTTATTGCGGCTCTTGGGTCGGTAGGCAGGAGGGTCGTTGTGTTACCGGGGTGTGTGCGGCCGCGTGGCGCAGAAGGCGGGGGAGGATCTGGCGGTGCAGAATCGATACGGGAGGCCAGAGGATTTTGGCGATCGGCTTGTCATAGCGCACGTGTGTGGACAGCGTGACGCGTGCCGGTTCGGTCTGGAAGAGCAGGCGCGAGGTGAGGTACCAGGAGCATGACTCGATCGTGAGCGAGTCGGGCTCACGGTCGATGATCGCCCAGCCGAGGACGTGCTTGGGCGATGTCTGGCGGGCCAAGCGTAGGTTGAGTCCGTAGCGGAAACCGACGAGGAGAAACCAGCGCACGGACCGTGGCGCATCCTCGAACACGGCGCGCGCCCACTGCTCGGGGGTGCGCTCGTTCGCCGCAGCGACGGACGCTTCGAAGGAGTCGTCGTAGTCGCAGCGGTATCCGGCGAGGCCGCTCGGCATCCGCCTCATGAGGCTATCTGCCCCCGCGCGTTTGGGCACGCTTCGTTCGGGTGATCGTTCTCGAGGCGTGCCGAGGCGGCCTGCCAGGTTGCCATGTCGTGTCAGGCTCCGTGTCTGCTCCTCAGCAGAACCTGCGCTCCGCGGTTTGGCGGATAGGTGACAAAGCGCCGCCGCGGGCGCTCGGGTTTCGCATCGGGCGCCTCCAGCTCGCACTGGGCGAAGACGTGGCGCAGGATGACCTTCATCTCGAGTGTCGCGAAGGCCGCACCGATACAACGGCGCGTGCCGCCACCGAAAGGCAGCCAGGTGTAGGTGTCCGGGGCGTCTTCCATGAAGCGCTCCGGTCGGAAGGCGTCCGGTTCGGGGTAGAGGTCGGGCTTGCTGTGCGTGAGGATCATCGAGCACGTCAGGAGCGTGCCCGGCGGTACCGTGTAGTTGCCGACGGCGAACGGTGAATTTACCTGACGGGCCACCAGCGGCACGACGGGGCGCAGGCGCAGGCCCTCCTTGATCAGGCAGTCCAGATACCGATCGTCGTCCTCCGCAACCGCAGTGCGCAGGCGCGCGTGGACCTCGGGCGTGCGCAGCACGCGCTCAAAGATCCACGCCAACCCCGTCGCTGTCGTCTCGTGGCCGGCGAGCAGCAGTGTGACGAGCTGGTCGCGCAGCTCCTCGTCGGTCATCGCGTCGCCGTGCTCGTCGCGCGCGCCGAGCAGCATCGAGAGGATGTCCTCGTGCTCGGCGAGCCTCGGATCCGAGCGCTTACGGGCGATCTCGTCGAAGAGGATCGCATCGACGCGCTCGCGCAGCGAGACGAAGCGCCGCCAGGGACTGCGGGCGCCCATGTCGCGCTGCAGGAACGGCCACAGTAGGGCGGGAGAGTTCAGAAGCTTCGGCAGCAGGCGCTCCAGTTCGGCGGCGCGCGCGGCGTCTTCGATTCCGAGCACTGCGCGCAGGATCACGCGCAGTGTGATCCGTTGCATCGAGGTGTGCGCCGAGAACGGCTTTCCGACCGGCCAGCTTGCGATCTCCTCGTCGGCGATCTCGCCGATCAGGTCCGTGTAGACGCCCATGCGCTCGCCATGGAACGGCGGCAGCATCAGTTTGCGTCGGTTCAGGTGGCGCTTGCCGTCGAGCAGCAGCACCGACTCGGGTCCCGCGACGGGCTGCATCACGCCGTTGCCCTCGCCGGCGCGCAGCTGGTCTGGGTCGCTTGTGAACACGCGCTTGATCTCTGCGGGGTCCGCGATCACGACCAGGAAGCCCACAGGCCAGATCCGCAGCGAGAAGACGTCGCCGTAACGGCGCTGGCAGCGCTCCAGCAGGTCGTGTTCGGCCAGCAGCCAGTATGAGCCGAGGAGATGCCGAGGGAGGCGGGGGCCGGGCGGGGCTTGGGAGATGTCAGCGGGAGGAGCCTGCGGTTCGCGCAGCGGGACGTCGCGCCAGCGCGATTGACGGCGAGCCGCTACCGGCGTCTCCGTGGTGGGTGTGGATGGGGCTGTGACTGTGGCCGCTTCGGTGTTCATGTGGGCTCCTTGGCTCGGAGGGTCATGCCGTCGTCGATGAGAGAGTGGATCTGCCCGAAGAGATCCTCGGGCACGGCGTCGGGCTCGGTGAGCTGCTGAATCGAAAGTCCGTCGACGAGCGCGATCACGGCGGTCGCGAGCTGCTCTGCCGGGATCGCCATCGGAACGCCGATCGCCTCGTGCCGCGCGCGCATCGACGCGGCGAGCTCCTCGCGCAGCCGCGCGTTGCGCTCGGCGTAGCGCGCGGCTACCTTGGGGTCGCGTACGGCGAGCGCGGAGTACTCGTGAAAGAGCAGCACGACATCGTGTCCGTGCTCAAGCACGGCGGAGATGTCGCGGCTCAGATCGCCGCTGATGTCGCGGTCCGCAGGTGCCGACGCTGCGGTGGTTATCAGTGCGCGCATCTGCTCGTCGAGCTCGTCCAGCAGCGCGAAGAACAGCTCGTCCTTGCTCGCGAAGCTCCAGTAGAGCGCGCCCTTGGAGAATCCGGCCTCGGCGGCGATCTCGCTCATCGAGGCGCCGTGGTAGCCGCTGCGCGCGAACACTCGGGAGGCCGCCGCGAGGAGTTGCTCGCGCGAGCTGCCCAGCTGTGCTGACTTTGCCTTGACCTCGGCCTGCCGATGATCGAGCTTGGCTGGCATCTCCAGGAGAGTACCGACCGGACGGTATGTAGTCAAGGACGCCGCACGAAGGCGTGAGCAATCTGAGCTACTGCTTCGGGCACCGCAACGAAGAAGCAGGCGTTGCGGAAACTCGACAGAGGTGACGACCTTCTTTTCGGGGCGCTGAGCAAAGGCAGGGGGAAGACGCCCACTGCGCTCTCCCCCACCTGCGGGGCATCGCGCCTACCCGGTGACCGGGGGTGAGGGCGCTAGTCGTTTGTGCCGGTGCAGGATGTTTGTTTCTGCGCTTGACTGGTTGTTGGTGAGGTTGGGGTCTCTGTTCGCGCCGGTGACTCTTGCGGTATTGCGCTCTTCCCCGGCTTGCTTTGCCTTGGCGATGATCGTGATCGTGGCGCTCTCACCGCGTTTGATCGTCCCGAGCGAGCATGTGAGTGGCTGACTGGTGTGGCAGGTTCCTTGGGTTGGTCGAGCCGAGAGGATGTTCAAGGGGAGGGT
>DATHPT010000064.1:0-7280 GCA_035483615.1 Solirubrobacteraceae bacterium
TCTCGGACATCCCCCACGCCTGGAAGACGCCCACGTGGTGGCGCTCCTCGTAGTCCTTCATCAGCTGCCTCGGCACCGCCGAGCCGCCGCAGGCGGCGTTCTTCAGTGAGGAGATGTCCACATCGTTGGTGTCGGCATAGCGGAGCATGTCGGCGAAGATTGTGGGGACGCAGCCCATGATGGTGGGGCGCTCGGCCTCGATCAGCTTCGCCAGGGGCTCGGCTTGCAGGAAACGGTCGGGCATGATCAGGTCCGCGCCGGCGAGCGCTGCGGCGTGTGGGATGCCCCAGGCGTTGGCGTGGAACATCGGCACCACCACGAGCGCGCGGTCGCGGGTGGAGAGCCCGAGCGCGTCGGTCATCAGCGAGGCGGAGGAGTGCAGGCTGATCGAGCGGTGAGAGTAGAGCACGCCCTTGGGGTTGCCGGTGGTGCCGCTCGTGTAGCAGAGCGCCGCGGCCTGGCGCTCGTCGAGCTCGGGGTACTCGAACGATCCGGGGCCGGCGTCCTCGAGCAGGTCCTCGTAGCGAAGCGCGTTCGGCAGCGAGCCGCAATCGCAGTCGCCGTCGCCCATAACGATGTAGTTGCGCACGCCTTCGAAGCTCGGGGCGAGCTCCTGCAGGATCGGCACGAGCGAGTCGTCGAGGAAGATCACCCCGTCCTCGGCGTGGTTGACGATGTAGGTGAGCTGTTCGGCGAACAGGCGGATGTTGAGCGTGTGCAGCACCGCGCCGACGCAGGGCACCGCCATGTAGAGCTCGAGGTGGCGCTGGTTGTTCCAGGCGAACGTGCCGACGCGGTCGCCCTGCCTCACACCCAGCCGCTCGAGCGCGCGGGCGAGCCGATCGACGCGCTCGGCCACCTCGCCGTAGGTGGCCCGCACGACGCCGTGGTCTGTGAGCGTCACGACCTCCGCCCCGGGATGGACGCTGCGCATCCGGTGCAACGGATGGTGAAGCGTCAGCGGAAAGTCGTCCTGCATCAAACCTGCGAGCATCTTCAACCGTCCTCCGCCGTCGCTTGCCTGGATTGCCGAACAGAGGCAAAGATTGCACAACCGGGCGCCCCGGGGACGCGGCGCACGCCTGGCTGGACGCGCGGGACGCGGCGCACGCCTGGCTGGGCGCCCGGGATGCGGCGCTGTACTAGGCGCGCTGCCCGGCGCGCGAGCCCGCGAGCTCGCTGTAGACGCCGGTGGTGCGCTGGGCGACGTCGCTCCAGTCGAAGCTGAGCACGTGCTCGGAAGCCTCGGTGACGAGGCGATCGCGCAGTTGCTCGTCGACGAGCAGCCGTTCGATCATCACCCCGAGGTGCTCGGCGTCGCCGCCGTTGAAACGCAAGCCGACCCGCTCTCCCGCGGGGACCACCTCGCGCAGGCCGCCGGTGTCGGCCACGATGCAGGGGCAGCCCGAGGCCATCGCCTCGAGCGCGACGAGGCCGAAGGGCTCGTACAGGGAGGGCACCACGCACAGGTCGGCGATCCGGTAGAGAGAGTGCAGGGCGTCGTCGCCGATCCAGCCGAGGAACACGCCGTGGTCGCTCAAGCCCAGGCGCTCGGCCTGGGCCTTGAGCTCGGTCTCGTGGGTGCCGGAGCCGGCAACTAGGAAGCGCACGTCGCCGACCTTCGCGATCACCTCGGGGAGCGCGTCGAGCGCGAGCTGGAAGCCCTTCTCATAGACGAGCCGCCCGACGAGCAGCACGAGCTTCTGCTCGGGGCGGGCGAACTGCGAACGCAGCGCCTGCAGATCGTCGACGGGCCGCAGGTCGGCCGGGTCGATGCCGTTCGGGATGACGGTGATGCGGCGCTCGTCGATGTCGTAGATGTCAGCGGCGTGGCCGCGCATGTAGTGCGAGCAGGTGATCACCGAGTCCGCGCGGTGGGCCATCCAGCGCTCGATCGCATGTATGTTCGATTGCGGCGGTTTGTCGACCCAACCCTGGTGGCGACCGTGCTCGGTGGCGTGGATGGTGGTGACATAGGGCACCTCCAAGAGGTCGGAGAGCGTGGCGGAGGCGTGCGCCACCAGCCAGTCGTGGCCGTGGACGAGATCGTAGGAGCGCTCGTCGGCGAGCGCCCTGCCGGCGGCGAGCATGTCCTCGTTCATCTGCTCCACCCATCCCAGGAAGCGGTCGAGGTCGCGGGGGAAGCGGGGCTCGCGCACACGGTGAACGGTCACCCCGTGCTGATGTTCGCACGCCTGGGACTCGTCGCGCCCGCGCGTGAGCACGTCAACGACAGTGCCCTGCGCGACCAGCTCCTCGGCGAGCTTGCGCACGTGGCGGGCGAGCCCACCCTCGATCACGGGGGGGTACTCCCAGGAGAGGATCAGCACGCGACGAGCCACCGCCTGCACCCTATCTAGCCCGGGCAGTAGCCGGGGTGGGCGTGGCTGGGGGCCCCTGCGGGAACAGGCGCGCCTGCATCACCTCGACGGCGGCCGGATTGGAGTCGATCAGCACGAAGCGGCGACCGAGCTTGGCGGCGACCGCGCCGAGCGTGCCGGAGCCTGCGAAGAAGTCGAGGCACCAGTCGCCCTCACGTGTGGACGCCTGCACGATCCGTTTGAGGACCCCTTCGGGCTTCTGGGTCGGGTAGCCGGTCTTCTCGGAGCCGTTGGTGGGGACGATCGTGTGCCACCACACGTCGGTGGGCAGCTTGCCGCGGGCGGCCTTCTCGGGCGTGACAAGGCCGGGCGCCATGTAGGGCTCGCGATCGACCGCCTCGGCGTCGAAGTGGTAGGCGTCGGGATCACGCACGTAGACGAGGATCGTGTCGTGCTTGGCGGGCCAGCGCCGGCGAGCGCGTGCACCGTAGTCATAGGCCCAGATCAGCTCGTTGAGAAAGCAGCGCCTGCCGAAGATCTCATCCAGCAGCAGCTTGCAGTAGTGGGCCTCGCGGTAGTCGATGTGGAAGTAGAGCGTGCCCTCGGGCGCGAGCAGCCGGTGAGCGTGCTCCAGGCGCGGTGCGAGGAACGCGAGATAGTCCTCGAAGCTGTCGCGATATGAGCTCTCGGCCAGCAGCCTGGTGGTGTAGCGCCGGCCCTGGAAGCCGGCCGTGCCGACGCCCTCGTCGGGGACCGACTGCACGGTCCTGCGGGTCTGGGCGTGGCCGGTGTTGAACGGGGGGTCGATGTAGATCAGCTGGAATGAGCCGTCGGCGAAGCGCGGCAGGATCTCCAGGCAGTCACCGAGCAGGATCTCCTCGCTGATGGGGTGTTGGACCGGGCCGGTCACCTCCGCGAAGGCTATGCCCAGACCCCGATGGAGGGGAATGGGTGGGAGACAAGATCCGCTCGCCACCGCAGCTCGCTCCCGTCGCCGGTCACTGCGCTCGCGCGACGGGGCCGCGCTTTGCCTGCTCTCTGACGAGCTCGACCCATTGCAGCCTGCGCCCGCACAGCGAGCGCCCGCGCTGCGCAGGCACGCTCACAAGCGCCGGCCCCGCGGGCGATTCGGGGCGGGCGAGGAAGATCGCGCTCAGCACCGCCGCACCCCCGTCGCCAGGGGCGAGATCGGCTCCGGGGCGGGTGATCGCCAGCGTGTGGGGACCGGCCGAGAGGCGCACCGGCAACGGCGCAAATGTGTTGGTGACCAGCGAGTTGCCTCCGATCTGCCCGGCGATCGAGCCGAGCGGCCGTCCGTCGATCGCGACGCGCAGCTCGCGCATCACGTCGCCCTTCAGCCACAGCTCCCATTCCCCACCGGCGGGGGCCCTGAAGTCGATCTCGAGCGTCCCGGGCTTGCGCATCAGGATCCCTCGCTTGGCGCGGGCCCAGCCGACGGGACGGCGCAAGCGGGAGCGGGGTATCGGGATGGTGAGGGCCCCTGGGGCGAGCGCCGCGACCAGTCGCGCGTGGCGCGAGCCGGCGAGGTTTGCGAGACGGCCGATTTGCAGGCACTGAGCCCGTGGAGTGCCCGCCAAGGCGAGGTGTGCGAGCGCGGGCTTCGATCCCGGCCGTCGACCCCACACCTGGTAGTAGGTGCCCCGCCACAGCAGCCGGTAGGCCGCCGGCGGGCGCTCGGCGGTGGGATCACGGCGGGTGATGATCAGCGGATAGGCGGCGAGCGCCGTGGGCGCCACGCGATCGAGCGCCACGGGCCGCCCGTAGCCCCCGGCGGCGCCGGCGAGCGCGGGCGGCGGGTAGACGAAGTCCGGGCCGCCGACATCGAGGTCGCGTAGCTCGTACATCGCGTATTCGTCGAAGTCGGTGAACAGCGTCGGTCCGCGCCCGGCGAAGCGGGTGTTAAGCGAGGCGAGCTCGTCGTAGCGGGCGGTGGGCGCCAGGTTGGAGCCGTTGTATTGGAGCGCGTCGGAGGCCAGCACCGCGCCGAGCAGCACGATCGCGAGCGGCCAGGCCATGAGCCGCACGAAGGAGCTCCCCGACGCCCTCAGCGCGGCTATGCCCGCCCACACGATCAGCATCGCGGCCGAGGAGGTCAGCATCAGCGACTTGGCGTCAGCCCAGGTGGTGGCGTAGTTGCTGAGCACCAGCCACAGGACGATCATCAATGCGAACCATGCGGCCAGCGCATACCAGCGAGAACGAACCAGGTTCCACACTCCCAGGAGCGCCAGCGCGAACACGAAGGCGACCAGCACTGTCGTGAGCGTCAGGGCGACACCGCTCGGCAGCTGCTCGTAGTTGCCCCCGAGCCATATGCCCAGCAGCTGGGTCGGGCGAAGCGGGGAATGGAGGTTGCCGGGGTTGGACGTCGAGGCGATCACTTCGGCCACGTGCAGCGAGCCGGAGATGTTGACCCAGGTCGGCCAGGCGCCCACCAGCAGCACAAGCAGGCCCACGGCGAGCAGTCCGAGGAATCGCCCTACGCTCTGCTCTCGGTGGGCGAGGTCCGCGAGCGCCACCGCGGCGAGCACGATCGCGGCGATCAGCGCCCAGGTCCCGAACGCGACCCCGAGCGCCGCGACCCCGGCGGCGGTGAGCAGCGCGAACGGGATCGCCGCGCGCGCGCCCGTCCACAGCCAGCGGCGGTGAGTCCCCACCAGCGCACCCATGCAGAGGATCAGCGGCAGCGCTGCGATCTCCTTGACCGAGCCGACTAGCTCGTAGCCGTAGACCAGCGCGGGCAGCGTCACGGTCAGCGCCGCCGGCACGGCCCAGGCCGGTCTGAGCCCCAACCGTCGCGCCAGCGTCCAGGCGGGCCCGACGGCGGTGGCGAGCATGAAGGCGGTAAAGGGCTGGAAGGTCCAGATCAGCGGCAGGCCGAGCAGGAGCGTGCTGCCGCCGAGCAGCGTGTCGGCCCCGGAGGGATAGCTCGTGTTGTAGTAGGAGTCCAGGAACAGCCCGTAGGAGTTGTGCAGGTCGAGGTGCGCGTAGTTCTGGCCGTGAGCGATCAGGAAATCTGCGCCCAGCATGTGAACGGCGGAATCGGCCAGCGCCGTGTAGGAGGAGAACGTGGGCCGTCCCGCGAGCAGCACCGGCGCGAGCGCCAGCGCGTAGGCGATCGGCAGCAGGGCCAGTTGCGCCGGCGACGTCCGCCATGCGGGCGCCAGCGCCCGCGCCCTGCCCCATCCGAGCACGAGCCCGGCCACGGCGACGGCCACCAGCAGGTAGGGCGTGGCGGGTGCGATCGCCGACACATAGGTGCTCAGCTGAGACACCACGATCAGGGCGGCGGCGCCCACCGCCGGAAAGAGCATCCCCGGCAGGAACCCACCGCTTGCCCGGTCGACCAGCAGCGCCGCGCCTGTGCACAGCAGCGCGAGCACGACCGGGTAGACCAGCGTGGTGAGCACGAACATCGGCGGCGGACGATCCTACAGTCGCGCCGGAGCCCGCGCGGAGGGCACGGCGCCTTGCCAGCCAGGCATCTGTCCGGCAATCACAGGTTCCTGTCCGCGTCTACCGGGGCCGGCAGACGCGGACAGGGAGTCTCAGTCGATCGTCACAGCCTGCCTGCTCACCCCTCGCTTCGTAGCGAGCACGAGCGTGTAGCGCCCGGCCGGCACCGGCCTGTTTGCCCTCAGCAGCAAGCCGCCGGCGCTCGCAACCGAGCCGCCGAAGGCTGCGCTCGCGTAGGTCACGCCCTTGTGCTCCAGCGTCGCCTTCACAGCGGACTTGGAGGCCGAGCGCAGGCTCACGAAGCAGGCCTCCACGTACTTCCCGTGACGCCGGCGGGGGTGACACACATAGGTGGCCGTCAGGCCGCGGGGACCCTGTTCGCCCCTGGGCCCGGCGGGACCCTGGGGACCGCTGGAGCCGGGCTTGCCCGATTCCCCGGCGGGGCCCGTCGAGCCGGCGACCCCGGCCTGACCGGCCGGTCCCTGCGAGCCGGTCTCACCCTGCGATCCCTGCGAGCCCGTCGCTCCCGCTTCGCCCTGGGTGCCCGTCGCCCCGGTTGCTCCCTGGGGTCCCTGCGGCAGCGTTCCGCCTGTCCCGGTGAGCGCGATTTCTGTCGGGCCTGCGCCCATGTTGCCGGCGATCTGAAGCGTCGCTGTGCGGGCGCCGGTGCCCTGTGGGGCGAAGCGGACCTTCAGCTGGCAGGTCGCTTCGAACGCAACCGCGCCGAGACAGCTGGAGGAGTCGATCATGAAGTCTTCGGGATGGTCGCTCGCCAGAGAGGGATTGGAATCCGTAAATGTCTCTGCCCCGATCGCCAGCGAGTTGCCGCCGCTGTTGGTGAGCGTGATCGTCTGCGGCGCGCTCACGGTCGAGAGCGGCTGCGTGCCGGGGAAGGCGACAGTCGTCGCGTCCGGCGTCGCGGTGGAGGGCGTCGCGTAGGCGATCGTCACTGTCGGGGATGTCGAGAGCGAGGCCAGGCCGAACGAGGCGGCTGTGGCTTCTTCGGAGACGAAGCTCGAACCACCACCGCCACCGCCGCCGCCGTTGCCCTCGGGGCCCGCGAACGGACAGGAGCCTTCGCCCCCGCCGCCACCCCAATAGCCGGCGCCGCCGCCACCGCCGCCGGTCAGCGGGGCACCGAAGTCATCTCCGCCGAAGCCACCGGATCCGAGCGTGCCTTCCTCGCCTGACCAGGGAGCCGGAGCGTCGCAGCGACCGCCGCCGGTGCCACCACCGGTCAGCGTTCCCGCGGCGCCGCCGGCGCTGCGCTCGGAGTCCTCCGGACCGGATTCCGTGCTGAGGCCGTCCGCTCCGGGAGCGCCCGCGTCGCCGCCGCGACCACCGCTGCCTTCCTCCCAGGTGCCGCCGCCGCCACCACCGCCGGCGGCCACCAGCAGACGGGATTCAAGCGAGCCTTCGGAAGCATTGGGGACGGTGCGCACATCGGAGGCGCCACCGCCGTTGCCACCGCCGGGACCGGGG